>DDVI01000003.1 GCA_002345205.1 Bdellovibrionaceae bacterium UBA2316
TAGTCACGAAAGAGGTCTATTTTACTAATGACCCATTGTCGGGCCTGGCACCTTTTTGCCTTTTTGTACCTTTTGTTGCTTGATTGGGGAGAATGCGATAGATAGCGGGTGTGGATAAACCCAAGATCAAAATTAGATTTACCGTTTCTTATGATGGTACCGACTACTGTGGGTGGCAGAAGCAGAATCATGGTCATGTGAAAAGCGTGGCGTTTGTTTTAGAAGAGGCTCTTTCTAAACTATTAAATGAAAAGATTGGTTTGTATGCGAGTGGGCGCACCGATGCTGGTGTTCATGCTCTTAATCAGGTTTGCCATTTCGAAACGACTAAGCCAGAGTCCTTCTTTTTTAATATCGATTTCTGCTGGGCCGTTAATTCGAAACTCCCACATAGCATCGTTGTAAAAGATGCGTGGATAGCCCCGCCTGAATTTCACTCCACGCTGTCGTCAGAATATAAAACCTATCGTTACATTGTTCGTAATAGCAATCGTCCATCTCCGATGCTTCATCGATATGCGCATTGGGTGCGTAACCCTGTGGATATCGACTATTTAAATTCCCTTTGTGATCTATTAGTAGGCACAAAAGATTTCAAAAGTTTCCAATCCGTCGGCACTGAAGTCGCCCATACAGTGCGCACTATTTACAAAGCTCGATGGATTCAGAAGAAAGAAGGGACCTTAGAGTTCCGGATTACTGGCAGTGGCTTTCTAAAGCAGATGGTACGAAATATTGTGGGCACACAGTTGCACCTTGAAAGAACTCGGGAAAATCCTGAAAAATTCAGTGAAATCATAGGTTTAAAAGATCGCACAAAGGCGGCGGCCCCGGCCCCTGCTCGGGGGCTTTACTTGTGGAAAGTTTATTATCCTTTGGAGCTTGACAATAAGTGCCGCAAACTTTACAAAGACAAACTCATGGTCAAGGATTAGCCCCGTTGTAAAAAATAATTCTAACCTCAATGAATACAACTAATTAATGATGCAACTTAATTAGGCGTTAAAGAAAGATACTGGAGCAAGTAAATGAAACAAACTAAAACTTTCATGGCAAAGTCTGAAGATGTTCAGCGCGCATGGCACTTGATCGATGCTGCTGACCAAAAAGTAGGACGTGTAGCAACTCACATTGCTAACTTACTACGTGGAAAGCACAAGCCTATTTTTACACCTCACGCAGATACAGGTGACTTTGTTGTCGTAATCAATACTGACAAAATGGTTCTAACTGGTTCTAAATGGGATTCTAAAAAATTCTACCGTCACTCTCGCTTTTTTGGTTCAATGAAAACTAAAACAGCTCAGCAAGTGAAAGAAGAAGATTCTACTTTCATCATGCACGAAGCAGTTCGTGGTATGTTACCAACTAACAAAATGTCTAGACACTTGATCTTGAAAATGAAAGCGTACACTGGCGCAACTCATGATCACGCTGCTCAAAAACCTACAGCTTACCAAGTGAAATAAGAGGTATAGATAATGGCAACTATGGAAAAATTATTTTATGCAACTGGAAGAAGAAAAACGAGCACGGCTCGTGTTTTTCTTAAGCCTGGTAAAGGTTCTGTAACTGTAAACGGCGAAAAATTAGACGAATACATGAGCCGTCTACAATCACGTATGGTTGTTATGCAACCGTTCGATTTATTAACTCAAACTGGTAAGTTTGATGCAAACATCACGGTATGTGGTGGTGGTGAAGCAGGACAAGCTGGAGCTATCCGATTAGGTATCTCTCGCGCTCTTCAAGCATTTAACCCAGAATTCAGAGCGACTTTGAAAAAAGCTGGCTATCTTACTCGTGACCCTAGAATGGTTGAGCGTAAGAAATACGGTAAATCAGGTGCTCGTAAGCGTTACCAATACTCAAAACGTTAATCGTTTTGTTGTTCTTTGGAACACGAAGGAAAAAGGAACCCAAATGGGTTCCTTTTTTTTTGCCTTCGGAGTTTGTCGTTTAAAAATAGAATTAACCTTAACTTTCTTGTTTGGTGTTCCAAATTAAAACAAAAGTCAGTCGAACGTGCCAACTTGAGATCTTAGATTTATCGTCATAGTTTTGGCCACATCTCGTTGTTAAAAAATATTTACTCTTTTAAACTGAAGTCAGACTTGAATAGTCGTCGGCCATGATGGCCACAAAAGGAGTAATATGATTTACGGACTACCGGGTTCTTCAACAAGTAAAATCAGTTATAAGTCTAAATATGATAACTTTATTGGTGGTGAATTCATTCCGCCAGTAAAGCAGCAATATTTTGATGTCATCACACCCATTACCGGACAGGTTTATACTAGAGCCGCAAGGTCAACAGCTGAAGACATTGAACTGGCGCTGGACGCTGCTCACAAGGCATTTGAATCGTGGTCTAAAACATCCGTTACCGAGCGAGCCAATATTCTTTTAAAAATTGCTGATCGGTTAGAGCAAAATTTGGAACTGTTGGCGTATGCGGAAACGGTCGACAACGGAAAGCCTATTCGTGAAACGTTGAATGCAGGCCAGCCGGAGTTCTAAACATAGTGAACGGATTCGGACGAGAGGCGGGTATGCCATTAGCAACGAGTAAGCGGATTGCGAAAATTGCGTTTACTGGATCTACAAGCACGGGCCGCGTGATTGCCCAGGCAGCCGCAAATAGTTTGATTCCCGCGACATTAGAGCTTGGTGGAAAATCACCGAACATATTTTTTTCAGACATTGCGGATCAAGACGATGATTTCTTTGATAAAGCAACAGAAGGATTAGTGCTATTCGCTTTTAATCAAGGCGAGGTTTGTACGTGTCCTTCGCGAGCAATAATCCATGAATCAATTTATGATCAATTCATGTCCAGAGTATTAGAGCGAGTAGCCGCAATTAATCAGGGTAACCCGCTAGATGTCGCTACTATGATGGGTGCTCAGGCTTCAAAAGAACAGCTAGAGAAAATAAAATCTTACTTGGATTTAGGTCGTCAAGAAGGCGCAAAAGTTTTAATTGGAGGCTCGCAGGCGCAATTGCCGGGTGAATTGGCGGGCGGATATTATGTCCAACCCACATTATTTTTGGGCCACAATAGAATGAGAATTTTTCAAGAGGAAATTTTTGGTCCGGTGCTAGCCGTAACAACTTTCAAAACGGAAGAACAAGCTCTTCAGATTGCGAATGATACTTTGTATGGCAACCCCCGCAACTTTAGAGTTAATTGAGTTTCTTAAATCAAAACATGGCCCTCTGATTTTTCATCAGTCAGGGGGATGCTGCGATGGTAGTTCAACAAATTGTTTGCTACCCGGTGAATTGAGTGTTGGGGAAGGTGACATTTTACTCGGAGAAATGGGGGATGTCCGTTTTACATGTCGAAGTCTCAGTATGAATACTGGAAATTTACTCAGCTAATTATTGATGTAATCGACTCGCAGACTGGAACTTTTTCTCTAGAGGGTGCGGAGGGGAAATTATTTCTAATCCGATCACGGATTTTCACAGACGAGGAAATTGAAAAAATAGGCCTGGCTGCAAAATTTTAATATTTGATCGGTTATGACGATTTCCTAAAAATACTTGAAATCATACCAGCACCTGTATGTTCAGAATTTTTTTCCATCAATTTTTTATAGGAAATCAAAGTCTGTAAAATAGTCTCTTGCAACTCTTCCATTGAAAATGGTTTTATAAGTTGGGGAGTGAAATCTGTGTCTGCTCCGGAAATTGCAATTAATGGGATCTTTCGTTTTCCACATTCCGATTGAAGAGATTTAAATGAGACAATTTTATTTCTATAATCCCCTAGTATAATATCGGCACTTTGCCAGCCAACGTCTAATAAATTGTAAAAGTTTGTGACTTTGAAGTCTTTACTTTCCATCATTTCCATCAGTAGTTCGGCTACATCTTTGTCGTCTTCGAATATTGCTACTTTCACGCTCATAGTATTCTCCCCACCTACACTAAAGATCGGTGTGTCCTCTTTTTATTATGACTCAATTAATCTTGAGCTAAATTGAATCACTCTGGTCCGCTGGGTGTTGTGTTTTTTTGTTCGGCTCATCTTGAGACAATCTTGAGTGAAAATTTTGAAAAGCCGCTTTCCTGTATTATTCTAGACTATAGGTGGGGTGCACTTTGAAACCAAACACTATCGCTAAGGTAGTTCTATTATCATTTTCTAGTTTAGTTCTTGTGGGCACATTTCAAAATTGTGCGCAGGCATCTGGGCCGATGGCATTTACGCCATCGACTTCTGGTTCGAGTGATCTAAATCCTAGCACAAACTCAATGGATAAAATTGAAAACGTAGATTTAAGTGCTGCAGAGTACATCGATATTTCGTTGCGTTCTTTGTATGCGGAAACTGAGGTTCAGCGAAAATCAACACGGGATTCACAAAATTTAAAAATTAATTTATCTAATGGTGAAATGCGCTATGTGGACCTTGAGGGCGGCGTTGTGAGTCCCGTTCGTTTGTGTTTACGTCGGCAAGAGCTTGAGGAGTTTAAAGCTATTCTTCAGGCGGTGAAAGTATGTCAGCCAAATGTTCCGAGTGCGCGGGAAGATATCGCTTGCACGCAAGTATACAAATATCCATTTGCATGGGTTGAGTACGCAAGTGGTGAAAAGGTGAAGTTAGGCGAGGTAGCTGGTTGTTCGCGTAGCCTTGACCTGTGTGATGAGTATAAAGATGTATTTAACGGCTTTATCGCTTATTTAAGAAACCATTTAGATAGTCGCAAATGCTTATAGAATAGTTTCGTCTTAATCTTTCTCGATTGAAGTTCGCATTAACGATTTAACATGATTTTTGCGCTGGCTGCCGCCGACTAGGCTTTTAAGCTGATCATGCAGACTAGAGTCGTTGATCAAAGCACCCAGGGTGCCTTCACCGCGATCAATCTTGCCTAGGATATTGTTGAGCTTATCAATAGATGTTTTCATTTGGACCGTCGGCGATTTACCGTCCGAGAAATCAGAAACCAGTTTCAATGACTTTTCGCTGATGATTTTGAAATCACGGCTGGCTTGAGTCATGTTGGCCATCATCACGCCCACTTGGTTTTCGTGATTGATAGCTTTAGTTAGTTTGTAGATTTCGTTGATGATATCAAAAATCTTTTCTGTTTCTTTTCCGCGCTCAGAGATGACGTTTAATATATCAGTTGACTTAGCTACGGGTAGAACATCGCCTGATTCTATAGGTTCTGAACGGGGATCTCCGGGAATGATATAAACAAATTTGTCGCCTAAAGCACCTTGTGTGCGGATCTCAACTTCTGAACCTTTAAAGATGCGTCTTAGGTATTCTGTTTCCACTTTCATGTCGACTCGGAGTAGGTTTTTTTCAGGAACGAAATCGATAGATTCGATATTTCCAATAACTACACCAGATAGTGATACTACGCTACCTTGAGCTAAACCTTGAACATTTTCAAAATCGGCATACACGTGCGCGAATTTTGAAAACAAAGTTTTATTAGCGCCCAACATAAAAATGCTACTCATCGTGACTAAAATCCCGATAACTAGAAAGAGTCCGACTTTGATTTGGTTTTTTAAGCTGGTTTCCATTTTCTAACCTTCTCCATCTATAAATTTTTTAACGATACCGCTTTTGTCCTGATGAATTTCATCTAAAGAACCTTCGAATGCGATCTTGCCGTCCAGGATGAAAGACATTTTATCGCACACGGCAAATGCAGTGGGCATATCATGCGTAACGAGAATCGAAGTGATGCCAGTCGCTTTTAGTTTCAGAATATGTTCTTGAATCTTGCGGGTGTTTGATGGATCGAGTCCCGCCGTAGGCTCATCATACAGTATCCATTTGGGCTGCATCATTAAAGCGCGCGCTAAGCCTACACGTTTTTGCATACCACCTGATAGGTTAGCTGGGTACAAGCCTTCAGCCGCAGGTAAACCGAACTCACCTAACTGATCAGAAATCATTTTTTTAATTTCCGCTTCTGATTTTTTTGTATGTTCACGCAAAGGATAAGCTAAGTTTTCATACACGGTCATCGAATCAAAAAGGGCGCCGCCTTGGAAAACGTAGGCTACTTTTTTACGAATTTCCACAAGATCGTTTTCTTTGTAGCGAGTGATTTCTTCACCATCGATGAAGATTTCGCCACTGTCGGGCTTTTCTAGGCCAATTAAGCTGCGCAAGATAACACTTTTGCCTACCCCAGATCCACCAATAAGGCCCATACATTCACCTTTCTTTACGGAAAAGGTAATGCCTTTGTGGACTTCTTTAGAACCAAATGATTTTCGGAAATTTTTAACTTCAATCATGTGAGTCTCTCGATAATCCAGAAAAGTTTGGATAAGAAGAAGTTACTAACTAGAACCAAGATTGACGACACAACGACAGCTTTAGTCGTCGCCATACCAACTTCTTTTGTTCCGTTCTTTACGGTTAAACCAAAATAGCACGACGGAATAGCGATACACAGGGCAAACACGAAGCTCTTTAGGAAACCAGAGAAGTAATCCATTAGCGTTACTGTTTGAATGATTTTTAAAACGTAAAAATTAGGATCTAATTTTAATTCCGAGTATCCAACTAGCAGGCCCCCGAAGTTACTCACAACATTTGTTAAAGCCACTAAGAGAGGAAGTGAAACAAACGTAGCGATGACTCTAGGGATGACAATAGTTTTAAGTGGTGACGTTCCCATAGCACGGATAGCGTCGATTTGTTGAGTTACGACCATACTGCCGATTTCAGAAGCGAACCCAGCGCCGACGCGTGCAGCGACCATCAATGATGTAAATACTGGACCCATTTCACGCAATACGATTAAGGAAACCAATTTAGGAACGTAAAGCTTTCCGCCGAACTTTTCTAAGCCTAGACCAAACTGTAGCGACATAACCATGCCAGTACTGATGGCAGTTACGACAACTAAAGGCAGGGAACGATTACCGACTTGAAAGATCTGCTCGACCACCAGTTTCCAGTAAACTTTGCCTTTGAACGTATCACGTAGAAGCTGAAATGATAAAACGCCAATGCCGCCAAAGAACTTGAGGATCTCTATGATAAACAAGTATAGCGGTGTTGAGGCGATCAAGGCGTGAATCATGGGGCCCTAAAGTTTTCTGTGAAGTTTTTGAATTCTTGGCTTTCGCTATCAAAACGTTCCACAACCCCACCGTAAATCAGGTTATAGCTGCAGGCGTTTTTTTTGAACGAAACCACATTCAATTTAACTTTGACTCCGTCAATCAGGCCTTCGCCTATTGTGGTGCGAGCAATACGCTGATTGTAAGGAATTTCTTCGCGATTTTTAATTTCTAATTTTTCTAATCCAGAAAGAGCATCTTGCTCCAATTGATCCAAGGAAGGATCTTGATTGGGAGAGCAGTCAGAGATATATGAAATCACGTTGTTTGTTTTGCTCGAGATCCAAGCCTTGTCGCCCGTCTTAGATTTCAGGTTCGAGAACGGACTAGCGGGTTCCTTGAGCTCGAGGTTTTTTGCAGGTTGAGGATCTTTGGAAACCCCAATAGTTATGCATGAACTCAGAAACAAGAGACTCGGCAATAGAAAAAAAATGCGGTGGGTGGTTTTCATACAGGTTTCTTTTCGGAAGCAATAGTTAATTAATAAATGTCAAAAAGTAAAACTCGACCGTCAGTAATCTGGCAGTCTAGTTGTACCAATTTCGATGTATTCCATCTAGGATATTTTTTCCTATACCTTTGATGTGATGTCCAGTGGCATTCAATGTGCAATTTGTAATTTCTAACACGAAAACAGATTGGGCAGAGTGAATGACGAATAAAAAAATGTTCTATGTTATTGTTACTTTTTTAGTTTCAAGCATTTCATTTTCTAATCCCGAATCTGCTCCGGTAAACTCACGCATTTCCTATCAAGACGAAACAATACATTTGGAGTTCTCTGGCCGAAAGGACTGGGATTACAATGTAGAAAAGAAGGATAAGAAGGGCGGTGGTAGCGCAGTAGAAATTACTCTAGATGCTTTAGATCAAAAGAGTTTATCAGAAATCAAAAACTTTAAAGCGGACTGGGTTAAAAAAGTAACCGTCGATGCCAATGGTCCTGATAAAAAGACTAAAATTACTTTAGATTTGGCGACTGACCTAGATGTATTTGATTACTTGATGGAAGCGCCCTCACGTCTTGTCGTCGACTTGTTCCCAAATTCAAAAAAAGCTAAAACGAAAGAAACAAAATCGGCAGACACAGCCGAGACGCAAAAGCCTAAACAACAGGCAGCTAAAACAACAGCGGCAAAAGAAACTAAAGCAGGAACTCGAAATCCAGCAACTGCGGATTTTTTGGAAATCGAAAAGTCTGGTTTGATGAATATTTCGGATAAAAAGGTATTTGAGAACAAGTTAGCGGGAATTTTTGATGGCGCTGATCCATTTTATGAACGCTTTTCATTAAAAGACTATGAAATCAAAGAAGCGTCTATTCTAAAAAGTAAAGAAAACTACTATATCCCATTTCCAAATCATGTTTTGCCCGTAGCGGATTGGGCCCGAATCAGAAATGCCGAGACTCTGTTTGAAATCATGCCTAATGATCAAAAGGACAACAAACATGCGCGTTTACTGCAAACTTTATTTAGAAACGAACGCGACCAAGTTTTTCTTAAGACATATGACTGGTTCATGGAGAAATACCCAGAGTCAGAATATAAAGACATTATTCACAACATGAGCATTCAGGTTCATTTGCGCCAATGGCAAAATGAAAAAAGTGCTAATCACTATGATTTAGCGACGCAAAAAATGAAAGAGATTGTTCAGAAAAATCCAGAGCATGCAATGGCCGAAAAATATTCCTTACTGTTAGGTATTTTAGCGTTTGAAAAGAAAGATTTTTTTAATTCGCTTCGCTCATTTCAAAATCATACTAAGAACGCTTTGTGGAATAAAAAGGGTTCATTTTCTAATGACTTGGCTCAGTTAGGAGTAGCCCTTAGTTTTCAAGGTTTGAACCAATTTGAAGAGGCTGTAAAAGCCTACGACGATCTTCAGAAGAGTTCAATTTTTGAAGAGATGAAAGCCGAAGCCGCATATCGTAAGGGTGACGTTAAACTGGCAGAACGATCGTATGATAAAGCAGTTCAGCTATATAGCGACGCAATTTCAAAAACTCCTGGGTTTCAAAATAACTTCCCAAATGCGTATTATAACAAAGCTCAGTCTCTATTTCTTCAAGATAAATTCCGTGACAGTTTAGACGCGTATAGAGACTTTATTAAAAAGTTTCCGCAAGATAAGTTAACTCCATTTGCGATGACTCGAGTGGGTGAGCTTCTAGATATTTTAGGAGCCGACAAAAATAAAGTTTTGGGTGCTTATTTAGAAACTTACTTCCGAAACGGGGATAATCCGTCTGCGGTGGTTGCACGCTTGCGTATCTTATCCTCTAAAATGAAGGGTATGAAACCAAAAGAAGTGGCAGCTACCGTAAACGAAATTTTGGATTTAGCTAAGAAATCAGAACTGGCGGGAATTGAGCCGTTTTCTAAGGTGTTAATTGCAGAAGGTTATACTGAACGCCAAGATTACGATGAGGCGCTGAATTTACTTATAGACTACTATCGTAATAACCCTACAACAGTCGATAAAGAACTATTCTCGAAACGTATTTTTTCAAATATTTATTCGAAAATTGCAAAGCGTGTGACTGAAAACAACTTCTTAGATGCGTTGAAAATTTATACTGATTACTATGATACCTGGTTAAAAAACTCAAATCGTTTGGATGTTAAATATCAAATCGGTAAAGCCTATGAACAGGGTGGCGTGTATAAGCCAGCTATCAACTATTATACTGAAGTTTTAAACAAACTCTTGGCGGCTAAAGGCACAGCAGCTGGCAAAGAACTTTCTATTAAAGAAGATCTACCTTCGGAGTCAGAACTTTACTTACGTTTAGCCCAGGCAGAAAGCCAAAATAAAAATTATTCAAAAGCATTTGATTATTTAAAACAAATAAAGCCTGCAGATACATTAACGGAAAAGGAACAAATCGAACGAATTATTTTAGCTTCTGACTTACATGATAAGAAGGGCGACGTAGATCGCGCCATTCTGTATTTAACGGAATTGCTAAAGTATTGGAAGGGTCAGCCTGAATATGTTGCGGAGCCTTACTATGTTTTAAGTCAGTACGAACAGAAAAAAGGAATGAGGAAGGAAGCTCTTGAGTCACTGAAGCGAGTAGATACGTTGATGACGGATACGGGTCTTGTTGACAAGACTTTACATAAAAAGAGTTTAGAGCAAATTGCTAAGATCTATGATTCCGAAAACGACTTTGCTCAGGCCATTAGCTGGTACGACAAGTTGTTAACTCAGTACGAACCAACATTCCCTTTAGAATCGACTCGATTTCGTTTGGGCAAATTGTATTTTGATCGTGGCCAGTTACAAAAAGCTCAGGACGTATGGGGCCAGTTTAAAGGTAAAGAGTCTGAGTCATGGAAGAAAATGGCTCAAGAGCAAGTGAGTTCGAGTGAATGGAAAGCAGATTACAAAAAATATTTAGATCGCATCCCCGCAATGGAAAAGAATTAAGGAGAAGATGATGAACACTGTTGATCTTTTTAGCATAAAATATAAATCGGAAACCTACCAAAGCTTGCAAAAGCTAGTGCAATCGATTTTGCCAGTGGAGTCAAACATCAATATCCATGGTTCACAAGGTTCTGGTAAAACAACATGGGCTCAATTCATCCTTGAAAAATCAGGCTTGGCGAATCAGTTCTGCAAAATTGACGTGAAAGAAATCGAAGAAGAAAATTTTAAATCAGAACTTGAAGCCTGCACATTTCGCCATATTCTTTTGGAAAACGTAGACTACCTGCATAGAGAAAATCAAGCGATATTGGCTCAATATATCCAAGCGCGGTCATTGCAGTTAAAGCCAGTGGTGATCACAACGTCAAAACGCAGTCTAAGCGATCTAGCTCGTGAAGGGCTGCTGAGACAAGACCTGTACTACAAATTGTCGGTATTTAACATTGGCTTACCTGACTTGAAGCAGGTGAAAGAAGATATAGGGACATTTGCTGAATACTATTTAAAAGTTTTTTCTATTAACTATAAACGTCCGCAGCTGAGTCTATCTAACGAAGCGATAGCTAGGCTAGAATCCTTTTTCTGGGTTGGCAATATATTGGAGCTAGAGAATGTAGTAGAACGGGCCGTGTTGTTATGTGAAGGATCTGTAGTTACCGACAAGCATATTCGATTTGATGAGTTCCAAAAGTACAACTCTTTAGATTTGAGTTTGGGTATGTCGCTATCTGAAGTTGAGCGCCGCTTGATCTTGCAAACTCTTGAGCACACTCAAAATAATCGCACAAAAGCAGCACACATCCTTGGCATTAGCATTCGAACTCTTAGAAATAAAATTAATGAATATAAAGAGGCGGGCTTAATATGAGCTTATTCGATAAAACAACATCTGCGCTTCAGACGTCTTTAAATATGCGTCAGTTGCGACATAACATCACGTCTTCAAATATCGCCAACGCAGAAACCCCAGGTTACAAAGCGCAAAAGCTAGATTTTGAAGAGGCGTTAGCGCGATCAATTGATCTGGATGGCCTTCGTGGTATGAGTACAACCGATGAGAATCATTATGCGGTGGGTGGAAAGACTGCATCTGTTAGACCTGATATCTATGCAAATCCAGAGGGAGCCGTAAACAACGATGGGAATTCAGTAGACCTTGAAAAAGAAATGTCGGCTTTGTCTGAAAATGCGATCTTGTACAAAACAGCTCTTCAATTGATTAACAAGAAAATGGCCGCACTGAAATATGCGGCTTCGGAAGGTAGATAGAAATGTCTGATTATATTTCCGGGATGAGAATTTCTAGTAGTGGTATGACGGCTCAAAGAGCTAGACTAAATGCCATATCTAGCAATATCGCTAATATCAATACAACGCAAACGCCAGAGGGTGGCCCCTATCGGCGCAAGGACGTGGTTTTTGAAGCCATGCCAGATGCGCGCAATTTTGGTGAAATACTGACGTCGAGCAACCCAAAATCGAATATGCAACGTGTGCAAGTTACTGATGTCGTGTCAGATTTAAAAGCTCCTCTTATGAAGTACGATCCAGATCATCCCGATGCAAATCCAGAAGGTAATGTGGCTTATCCTAATATCAACTTGATGGAAGAAATGACCAATATGATACAGGCAACACGTGCATATGAAGCCAACGTGTCTGCGCTACAAGCCTCTAAAGACATGGCTATGAGCGCACTGGAACTTGGGCGATAATGAGACATACGTCTTAGACTAGTTTAGAAATAGGTACTTTGTGCCTAGCTAAAATTACGGTAAAATAAATTAAGGGCTTAAAGAATTTGAGCCTGGGAGAAAGACACCATGGACGGATTTAACATTAAGAATTCGAATCAGTTTTTGAATAATTCGAATTACCTTGATCAGCGGTCAATGAAAGTGACCCCTCCAACTTCCGAAAAAATTTCTGGAATGAATGGCACAGTAGGCCCTTCCGGAACCAGCGAGCCGGGCAAGTCGTTCGCTGCGACTCTTAACGAAGCCATCAAAGGTGTAAACGAATTACAAAAATCAAGTGACAAAGCCGCGCAAGATTTAGCGACGGGTAGAACAGATAACGTGGCTGAGGTTATGTTAACTGCAGAGAAAGCAGATGTTGCTTTGAAAGTTATGGTGCAAGTGAGAAATAAAATCATCGACGCCTATAACGAAATCATGAAAATGCAAGCGTAATGAGGGGACGTAAGTGAGTAAATTATTCGCTGGTTTGATAATACAGTTTAGAGAGTTCTTCAAAAATTTGGGGCCAACCAAACGATTCTCCGTAGTAATTGTTGGTTTGATAGCTGCCTTATCTTTTGTTTCGATCGTTTTCATGTTGTCGGGAAATGAATATGTTCCTTTGTTAACGAACGTGCCTGCGGATCAAATGCCCCTTGTGATCCAAAAGCTGACTCAAAAGAATATTCCGTTCCAATTAAAAGAAGAAGGCAAGACAATCGCAATTCCTAAAGAATTGCTTCATTCAACGCAGATGACATTAATGTCTGAGATTGGTTCTACAAAAATGGGGTCAATTGGTCTTGAAATTTTTGATAAGCAAGAATTTGGCGTAAATTCTTATGCACAAAAAATTAATTACCAGCGAGCATTGCAAGGTGAGTTGGTCCGTGCGATCAACACTCTAACCGCGGTAAAACAATCAAAAGTTATTTTAGCGTTACCAAACAAGAAAACATTTTTAGAAGAGGGCGGAAAACCGTCGGCTTCGGTTGTTGTTGAATTACATCAAGGGAAAGAACTATCTGCGGAACAAATTCGTGGTGTTCGTTATTTGGTAGCGAATGCAATTGAGGGTATGGATCCAGAAAGCGTAGCAGTACTTGATGAGCGCGGTAAAATGCTGACTCAGCATAGCGATGGATCGACTGCTGGTACGTCTGAAATTTTAGATCTTAAAGGTAAAATTGAACGTGAGTACGAAGGCCGTATTGAAAGTATTCTTTCAAAAGTGGTTGGACAAACTCGCGTAGTCGCGAAAGTGGATGCAACGTTAAATAATAAAGTGGTTTCAAGTATTGAAGAAATCGTAGATCCAGAAAAAACGGCAATTCGTGCTCAACAAAGTGAAGAAGAATCATTAGATGGATCGCGTGTTAATCCGGCGGGTGTTCCGGGCTCACGAAGCAATTTACCTGGTGCTGAAGACGCAGGACAAGTTGGCTTTAAGCAAGATGTTAAAAAAGAAATCAAGACAACTAATTTTGAAGTGCCTAAAACAGTTCGTAACGTAAAAGAAGCTGCTGGCAATCTAGAAAAAATTTCGGTTGCCGTGGTTGTTGATGGTGTATTCCAAGTTGTAAAAAATGACAAAGGCGAAGAAGAAACTAAATGGATGCCTCGTTCAGCTGAAGAATTAAAAAAATATGAGGAGATCGTAAAGAACGCAGTTGGTTTCAACGCGGCTCGTGGCGACTCTGTTAAGATCGAGAACATTCAGTTCCAACCTGAAGACTTCTCTGAAGCTGAAAAGTTGTTAACGAACTTAGAACGTCGTAAACTTCTCCAAGCATTGTTCAAATGGGCATTGTTAGCATTCTCTTTAGCATTGTTGTTCATCTTGATCGTCAGACCATTCATGCAATGGATTACGGATTCATTTCAAGACTCTGTGGAAGAAATGTTGCCGCGTACGATCGAAGAGCTTGAAGAGTTGCAGTCGGTGGATAGTACCTTACCTGGTATGTCCGGAGCCTTGCCGGTTCTGCAAGAATCAATTGATCCAGATAAAGCAGAATCAGAATTACTTAAAGATCGCATCATGACTTTAATGCAAAAAGATCAAGAGAAAGCAGCCAATGCGTTTGGTATGTGGTTAGTTAGAAAGGATGACAAAGCGTGAAGGTAGTCAAAGCAGACAACATAGATTTTGATGTTCTGAAGGGGTTTGATAAAGCCGCTATTCTGCTTAATTACTTGGGCAAGGATGCGGTTAAAATCCTTCTTGCACGTATGGAAGACGCGGACATTCGTAAGTTAATTAACGTGATGAATAAGTTTCGCGTAGTTCCAGTTCACGTGACTAAGAAGGTTTTAGAAGAGTTTTATGAAATGATCAGTGAAACTGACGATTATATTTTCTCGGATCAAATTTCTAGCAAGGATAGTATTGTTGATGCCGTTGGCGAGGACCGTGCGCGAGGAATTTTGGGCGGATTAAATATCGGTTCAGCTAATGCGCGTTCATTGGAATCATTAGAGATGGTTGATGCTAAATCATTGGCAAACTTCCTTGTGAATGAACATCCGCAGACCGTTGCCGTTATTTTGGCTCACTTAGAGCCAGAGAAAAAGGGCGAGGTTCTAAAACGCTTACCTGACACACTACAAGCTGAAGTGGTTCTGCGTATGGCAAACTTAGAACACGTAGATCCAGAGTTAATTGTTGAAATTGATAAAGTTTTGAAAAACCAACTAGCTAATACTGCCAGTGTGGAACAATCTACATTGGGTGGAGTTCAGCCAGTGGCGGAAATGCTCAACGTTATGGATAAAAATACAGAAACGTCGATCATGTCTCGTTTGGAAGAAAAAGATCCATTGTTGGCCGAAGAGATTCGTAAACTTATGTTCGTATTTGATGACATCATTAAAATCGACGATCGTGGTATTCAGTCACTTCTTAAAGAAGTACCGAATGATAAACTTCTTCTTGCGCTTAAAACAGCAAACGAAGATATCAAAGCGAAAGTATTCAAAAATATTTCTGCTCGTGCGGCTGATATGTTGCGTGAAGATCTTAATAACATGGGACCTTCGCGCCTATCCGATGTTGAGGGCGCTCAACAAGAGATCGTTAATGCCGCTCGCCGCTTAGAGGCTGAAGGTAAGATCCTAATTGCTAGAGGTGGTTCAGAAGATGCCATGGTATAGTCGTTCCATTTTAAAGGAAGAAAAAGCGCGTGAGGTGGTAGTTGAGTACACACCCACGCAGTTTAATTTGGGAACTCCATCCCAGGCGCTTGATTATTTAGAGGAAATAAAAAAAGGTTCCGATTTTATTATGAATCCAGTCATCCGTGAGCAAACGGGTGTTGAAGAGCTTCAGCGTGAGGACATGGATTCTAAAGCTGAAGAACTGGCCATTCATAAATTAAAGGAAATTCAGGCTTCTGCATATAAAGAAGGTTATGATTTAGGGTTAGATGAAGGCTCTAAACGGGCTTATCAGGAAAAAACTAAAGAAATTAAAACCAAGCTAGAAGATTTAGATCGATTATTATTGAATGTGAGTTCATTAAAGTCTGATCTTGAAGTTCAGAATGAGAGTCATCTTATTCAGTTAGTTTATCATATGGCTTCAAGAATTTCTTTGCGACAAATTGAAATGGACAACAAAGTCGTGATCGACATCATGAAGCAGGCTATGAGCTTAGCTCAGGACGAAGAAAACATCACGGTTCATGTTTCCGATAAACAATTAGAATTTCTTGAAGACATCAAGAAAAATTCTCATTCGCGTGAGTTTGAATTTATTAAGAAAGTAAAATTGGAAGGTAATCCTGACATCCAACCTGGTGGTTGTATTGTTGAAACTAACTACGGTGAAGTTGATTCGCGCATTGAACAGCGACTACAGAAACTGTGGGAGCATGTTAGTGAAGCGTTACCTAAAGTTAAAACCCCAGTTGAATTCGAGTAAACATGGATTTGAATTCTAAAATTAACATTGAGAAGTATAATCAAATTATTTCTAATATCCACTTATCGAAAGATAGCGGAAAGGTAAAAGAAGTTGTAGGTCTATTGATCAAAGGATACCTTCCGGGAGCCGCCGTGGGAGCGGTTGTTGAGGTTTTTCCAAATGGCCTTGAGAAATCTTTCTTAGCTGAGATTGTTGGCTTTAAAGATAAAGATGTATTGATGATGCCGCTAAATGAAATGCGCGGTGTGGGTTTAGGTTCAAAAATTATCTTAGCCAAGCAAACGGCATCCGTTTGCGTCGGTGAGGAACTCATTGGGCGCGTTGTAAATGGATTAGGCTTACCGATCGATGGCAAAGCCGACATCGAAGATTTTGAAGAGCGTCCGCTATATGCCGAGGTCGTTAATCCTTTAGATCGCGAACCAATTAGATCGCCAATTGATTTAGGGGTTCGTGCTATTAATTCCTGCTTAACGGTGGGCTTGGGGCAACGCGTGGCGATTATGGCCGGTTCTGGTGTTGGTAAGTCTGTTCTTTTGGGAATGATGGCTCGAAACACAAACGCCGATGTGAATGTAATTGCACTTATCGGCGAGCGTGGCCGTGAAGTTCGTGAATTTATTGAAAATGATTTAGGTCCTGAAGGCATGAAAAAGTCGGTTGTTGTTTGTGTAACAAGTGACCAGAGTCCTTTGCTTCGTATGCGTGGTGCTTATGTTGCGACCGCAATCGCCGAGTATTTTAGCGGTAAAGGCCAAAATGTTTTATTAATGATGGATTCAGTGACGCGATTTGCGATGGCGCAAAGGGAAATTGGCTTAAGTGCGGGCGAGCCGCCTTCCTCGCGTGGTTATACACCGTCCGTTTTTGCACAGTTACCAAAGCTACTTGAGCGCGCCGGAAACTTTGAAGGAAAAGGCAGTATTACAGGATTGTATACTACGCTTGTTGAGGGCGATGATATGAATGATCCTATTGGGGATTCCGTTCGTTCGATCGTTGACGGTCACATTGTATTGTCTCGTGCCTTAGCTCAAAAAGGTCATTTTCCTTCAATTGATGTATTACAGTCAGCAAGCCGGGTAATGAAAGCCGTTTCAAAGCCTGACCACCAAAAGCTCGCGCAAAAATTACGTGAAAACTTGGCCATTTACAAAGAAGCGGAAGATCTAATTAATATCGGTGCTTACAAGCCAGGAGCAAATCCTAAGATCGATAAAGCTGTTAAGTTGATCGACGGTATTAATGATTTTTTAAGACAAAGGATTGAAGAGGGAACAAGTTTTTCGCAAACCTTGAAAATGCTTCAACAACTATTTATTGGGAATTGAGTTTATGAGAAGGTATGTAGTGATTTCATTCATACTTTATTCTATAAATGGGAATACCCAAACTCTGCCATCTAACGTTGCCTACACTCCTGAACAAATCGTTAGTGAGAAAGTAACCAAAGTTAATAATCAAAATGGCGATGCGCCTTCAGCTACCGCAGATACGAGTATATTTAATAACTCGCGCTCATCTCATGGCGTGAATCTATCATCTGTATCGAAGAGCCAGCAAGTAGGTTTAGATCTGCATAAAGAAGCGGATGATTTAAGAAATAAAGTGGTTCAAGAGCAGTCCGAATCCGGCACCATAGATCCGCAGGGTTGCGCTGACCGCAGCTCACTTAACGAATATCATAGTAACGTCTGTTTAGCTTCCGATACGTTGCAGGTAATGGGTATCGAGGCCATTGAATCGCAAAATTATTTTAAGGAGTCTGCAGAGCGATCTTACGAAACAATGGAAGACACATCGGCATTTCCCTTAGATGGATCAGGAACATCAAATTTCGCAGCAGATTCGCATGGTTTGCCAACGCAATCTAATGGATTGTATTCAGAAAATAAAAAAACGATCGACAGCTTTCATCAGCTTTATAAATCTTTAGATGAAACTTCTCAGTACAAGGGATTTAAATACAATACGAAGAACGACTATTTCTATTTAGACGGCAAAAAGTATCCAACTTCGGTAATGTATTCAAAAGACGCAATGATCAAAGCGGGTATCCGTAAATCCCTTGCTGATTTTGTATATAAGATGCTCGAGAAAAAAGCCGCGGCAGCACAAAGCAAAGTTACCGCGATGTTGAAAAAGAAAAATATTTATGATGGGAAGAATTGGAATATCGTAAAAGTGCTTGGTTCTGGAAAAGGCAGTAATGATTTGTCTCGTGGAGTTGCATCCGAGATGCCCTCTGATGGATCTTCGCAAATTGACGTCCAGAAAGGCGTTCAGGCTGTCGACCTTTCATCCAGTCTGGTCGAGGAAAAGACGCTATTCAAAGAATTAAATGGTGTTCCAGTAGGACTTTCCTCAGATAACATTTTCGAAATCATCAGCAGAAAGTATAGAGAAAAGGACAGAAAAGGTTTTTTTCACAACTCTTCTAAAAAATAATATAAACTAAAAATATATGAAATTTAACTTTCGCATGCAAAAGGTTCTTGAACATAGAAAGGTTCAGGAAAACCTTGCCAAAACTGACTTCCAGGTTGCTCAAAGCCGTTTGAATGAGGAAGTCGAGAAACTTCAAAACATGATCGATCAGAAAAAGAAAGCGCGTGTAAAAAGCTTCGAGTTAGAGACGGGCGTAGACGTTCCGAATTCTTTGCGAAACGGAATTCTGGAGGAATCTTCCCGATTTCAAAAACTTCAGGACGTACGCATTGGAAAACAAAGGGAAATCATTGCTGAGTGGGAAAAAGAAGTCGAGTCCAAACGAGAAGTTTTGAAAACAAAAGCGATAGAATATAAAATATTAGAAAAGGTCAAAGATAAAAAGAAACAACAGTTTATCGATGAGGCCAATAAAAAAGAGCAAAATGAGAACGACGAGATTTCAATTTTGCGATTTGCGAGCAGGAATAAAAAATGAGAGTACATGAACGTTATCTAGATCAGATGCTCAAAAAATCCAGTGAAGGAGACTCGCTTAATTTTAATAAAAAGAAAGCTCAGTTTCCTATTAAAGAGCAGCAACCAGCTCCGCAAGTTAGACGTAAATTGAAACCAAATCCAACACGTAGAAAAAATAGTTTCTCGCCTGTGGCGATTATTTTTATGATGTTAGGAATTGGCGTTGCTTACTTTGGATATGAAAATATTGAGGCCATTGAAAAATGGATGGGAACGGTACAGTTCTCGTTTACAACGTCGGCAATGGCTGAAGATAAGCCAGTGGATAAACCGACGGATAAATTAGCTGAGAAGGCTTCAGCTGCTAAAGCAGAAGATGCTAAACCGGTGGATGCAAAAACTGCGGTAGAAAATGCGGGTATTGATTTTGATTTTGTTAGAGACTTTAAAGAGCGAAAAAAGGCGTTGGATCAAAAAGAAGAAGAATTAAAAGCCTGGGAAACTGAAATTCAAACTCAGAAGTCAGAGCTTGATACTAAAATTGCTGAAATTCAAAAAATCAGAAATGATATTTCGGCTCAGTTGGAAGAGCGTGTTAAAGCAGATCAATCTAAGATTGATACTCTGGTTCAAGTTTACAGTCAGATGAAGCCATCTCAAGCCGCGAAAGTATTCGAAAGCTTGGATGAAGATTTAGCAGTGGATATTTTGTCAAAAATGAAAAAGAAAAATGCGGCAGATATTCTTAATTTGCTAAAAGCAGACAAGGCGCAAGTGCTGTCTGAGAAATATGCAGGTTACATCAGAAAGCCAGCGGCAACTCAAAATAGTACTAATACAAATAACAATAATAAAACTGAGGGGGCACCTGTTGAAACAGCGAAACCCTAGCGGAAGGAGGACTATTGAACGTTCAACCGGTTTCGTTCATGCCGAAGCAAGACGTGAAAGCGCCGAGCAGCATGAATCCACAAGAAAACCGTGTCGACGAAAAGGCGTTCAGCAAAGAGCTTGAGCGACGAGGGGATACTCTAGGAGCTAAGAAATTGCCAGAAAAGCAATTAAAGCCTCAAGGGAGTAAACCGGCAGAAAAAAGTGAAGTGGCCAGCAAAGAAGACACTTCAGTTGAAAAGAGAGTAGCTAAAGTAGATTCAGAAAAAAAATCTGAATCGGGTGAAAACAAACTGACAAAAAAGCAGACGACTAAAGAAGAACGTCTGAAAAAATTCATGGACTCATTAGAGAGTGAATTTCAAGTACCTCCGACTCGAATAGTGGAGGCATTCAGTGAGCTAACACCAGAAGAGCTTTCTTTACCTGCTGATCAATCCATCGATCGTGTAGTCGAAAAATTAGATTTAAATGGCGAAGAGATGGCCAAGGTTAAAGACCTTTACGGCGATCTTGTTCAAGATTTAGGTGAACTCGACGCAAGAAAAGCTGAATCTGATATCGGTACGGCACAGAATATGGCTGCACTAGGGCTGACACGCGAGCGTTTTGACAAAGTCAAAAATGATCGTGTAGCTTTGCAAAAGTCTTTGGATCAAATGAATCAAAGCTTTTGGCAACCGCAATTGACTCCGCAGATCACGACGCCCATACAGGCGGACGTGGTGGCAAAGGCTCAAATGGCGGCTCGTGGGAAAAGTGGATTAGACTCATATCGTGATTTCTCGCAAGATAGTATGGCGGCTGGATTAGTTTCAGGCGATTTAGCTATCGATCAGAATCGTGAATTTTTATACGATCCTAGATCAGGAGAGATCGTAAATCCCGATCCAAATTTAATGCTAAATGAAGAGGGCGATCAGGTATTCAGTAACAAAGAAGCCGCGGCCATGGGCGCAGCCACAGCTTTAGCTATTTCGAAAATGAAAGCTAAAGAAGGGGACGCGAAAGCGTTAGTTGGTTTAGATGTTGGATCTAATATAGAGCAGTCAAAAGCTGGGTTATCTATGAGTCCAAAACCGAATCAAATGGCAAATGTGGAATCGGTAGTTAACGGACCAACGGATATGTCGGCCGGAATGCTAGCGAAACTAGCTAACTCGTCGAATTCCTCAGGGGGCTCATCAGATTTTTTCAGTAAGGGCGAAGGAAATTCTGGATCTCAAAAATCGCAGATTTCTGGAAAGAAAACTGATGGTGAAGAGATGAAGAGTATGCTAGCGGCATCGCTTGGTACAGGGGCCGAAATTAAAGAAGGTCCTCTAAACCAGGCGCCAATAGCTGCTCTCTTGACTAAAGGAGAAATTTCACCTGAAGTCGCAGACCGTAATATCCAAAATGTTATGCAGCAAGCTCAATACTTGGTGAAGAACGGCGGTGGCGAAATGAAAGTGAAAATGACTCCCGAAGGTTTGGGCGAGATTGAATTGATTGTTCAGTTGAAAGAAGGCCGTGTGCAACTGCATATGGCGACTGAAAACAAAGAGACCAAAAAAATGTTAGAATCGAGTATTTCTGATTTGAAAGAAAGTCTTTCTCAACAAAAGATTTCTTTAGATTCAGTTAAGATTGATTCGGTTGTTCGTACGAACGTAGAGAATCAAACGAATAGCCAGACTCAATCGGGACCAAATCAAAATCAGGAAAATCGCGATACGCGACAGTTTTGGAATCAATTCCAAGAAAACTTTGGAGGACGATCCCAGCGTGACGCGCTCTTAGAGCAGCCAAAAGCTAAAGGATACGCACCAAAGAGATCCACGACGCTAGCACCAGCGACGGAAGTCAGCACAGCTAGTCGTTCGAATGGAAAGTCATCAAGTTTAAATTTAGTAGCATAGTCATTAGGGGCGAGAGGAAACTTTCGCCTCTACTTTTGACTTAAAATCAAGCAGTCCAGTCTCATTTTTAAGTATTCAAGGATAGAATAGAAAAAGGAGATCCTATGACAGTAATGAATTCAAAGTTAGGTGTAAATGCGTTTGGTGCCACTCAGACGAAACCTACATCTTCAAATGCATCTCAAGCTCAACTCACCGACGCCGACCTGAAAAAATTGGGTGGCGATAATGTTGGAGATATTCTAAATAAAGTGGCCGATCCAAATTGGGTTGATCCTTCTAAGAAGATGCGTACTGTCGGAAATGATAAATTAGATAAAGATGCCTTCTTCAAATTGATGCTTGCTCAGATGAAAAATCAAGATCCAACAAATCCGCTTAAGTCCCATGAAATGGCGGCACAGTTGGCAAGCTTCTCGTCACTCGAGCAAATGCAAAATATGAATACGACTTTGACAGAAATCAAAGGCGGTCAGAAACCAACAGAACAATTCCAGGTGTTGAATCTTTTAGGAAAAGCCGTTGCTGGTGACTCTTCGAAAATTTTACGTAATCCTGGTGATAAATCTCATGAATTTGTTTTCAACTTGCCAATGAAAGCTAAAGAAGCGGACATCCGCGTTCGCAATGCTGATGGTGAGGTGGTGAAAACGTACAAATTAACAGGTCTAAAAGAGGGCGAGAATCGTTTACCTTGGAACGGCCAAGATGAAAAAGGAAATGCAACACCAGCAGGTGAGTATCAATTTTTTATCGAAGCGAAAAATGATCAAGGCACTAAGATGGCCATAAAGACAGAATTTGAAGGCCAAATTACAGGTGTTAATTATGCCCCAGAAGGACCCGTGTTGTTGATCGGAAATCAAGCTATCCGCTTGCGAGATGTTAAGAAAATCGTAGATCCTGCATTGTTAAATGCTCCAGGAAAATCAAATGAAATTAATCCAGAGCTTCAAGCAATGCCGTCAATGCCAGGTTTAACTATGACGCCGCCGACAGAAGCCAACAAAGACTCTAAAGATTCTAAAGCTCCGGTAGCAGCGAAAGCTCCAGAGAAAAAAGAAGTTCAAGGTGCGCCTCCGGCTCCACAGCGTAGTAAAATCTTAGACCAGGTTGGTTTATCTAACGAAATGATGAGTAAGATAGCTAAAGAAACTTCGATGTAGGAAATTAAATGAACCACTGGAAACCATGTAGCAGTTGTAAAAAAGAAATTGGCTTTAGTACTAAATATTACGAGTGCAGTGTTTCCACGTGTACGGGCTCTAGAACGGGTTATGTATTTTGCTCGGTTCCTTGCTGGGAACGTCACGTTCCTGGTGCTAAACATCGCGATGCCGCGGCTATTGAAAAAAAGTCTCCGACTCAAGCAGAGTGTGAAAAGTCCCAAGATGCCCCAGTTTCAGGCGGGCAAAGACGAATTATTGCATCTTCCTCTGCATCTGTTAATACTAGTAGTAAAAAAGATGAAAATGAAATTCTGGTCGTCGTATCTAAAGTAAAAGCTTATATTAAGTCTCAGGCAGATATGAACGTATCTGACGAGATCATGGATATTTTATCTCATCGTATTCGCTATTTTTGCGATCAGGCGATTAAGAGTGCTCAATCAGACGGTCGTAAAACCGTTTTAGAACGAGATATGAAGCCGTAGTCGGCATCATTTTAATTTCATTCAATCTTTACAGTTACCTTTGGAGTTGGTTTGGAACTACTGAGTGCCATTTTATCTGAAAAGAGTGAAAACCTAGGACAGCAAGGGCGAGCCAAATGGCTATCGCGTTTGCTATATTGGTTCCAGCGCTCTAGGTCATCGGACGAGAAAGAAATTCATTGGGAACGAATTTATACGACTCGATTAAAATTTCTAACGTTACAGTTAAAAGGAAATCCTGAATGGCGTAACAATGTCGAATCGAATCTGCGACAGGTAATTGTTGATTTGATTACGTCCCATCAGCTGTCAAGTGCCGGTCTTCCCGACGAGAGTAGTTTTTTTCAAGACTTTTTCCATCGTGTTCAAGATAAAATTTTACCAGACGGTCTATTTCAAAATGACTTAGCATCTATTTTAAAAAATACCTTTGATTCAGAGTCTGAAATCGTAATGATTGATGCCATAGATGAAGACGCTATCAATGAATTCATTTTGGAAGTTTTTAAAGATAAATCGGACTATAAGATGATTCGTACGGCGCTAATTCAATCATTGATTCGCACCAGTATCCAGTTAGCTAATAGTTCCGTATTGCTTTCCAACAAATTATTGAAGCGCGGATTCACTAACTGGGAAAATGCGGAACAGATTTCAAAACGTATTTTATTTGATTTTGCGAATACAAATGAAAATCTTGATATCGCTCATTTGAACGAATCGATTGAGCAATTAGAAAAAGTGACGAATAATATTCAAGATAACATTGATAAAATGGGTGTTGAAGTCGAAGTCGTCTATACTATACAAATTCAGCTTAAACGCATCAACCGATTAAAATTACTTACAAACTTTTTAGATGAGCGAAAACCAACCGCGCTGGCGAGTCGTTTGTTTTTCTCTGAATTAGTCCGCGATGTCCACGAAAGCCGCGGTATCAAAGGCTTCCTGATTACCAACCTTGAGCTACTTGCAAAACGAGTCGTACAGGGTAACTCTGTCGTTGGAGAGCACTACGTTGCAAAGACCTGGGAAGATATTCGTCATATGTTCACATCGGCCCTTGGCGGTGGTTTCGTCACGGCAATGACCGTATTCATAAAACACGTTTTGGGATTTTTAGGTTTTTCCGGTTTCTTAAAAGGTGCTCTTGATGCCGTAAACTATTCTTTTAGTTTCTTGGCTATTCAGCTCGCAGGTTTTACGCTAGCTACAAAGCAACCATCGGCAACCGCCGCATTCTTGGCAAAGACTTTGTCGACATCGACTCGTGAGAGTGGCTTAGCGATATTCTATATTCTACGCGCGCAGATTGTGGCTGTGATTGGAAATGTCTCGGCAGTCATTCCCATTTGTTTTTTTACGTCGCTTGCGTTCCAAAAATTTGGATATCCAATAATGAGTCTTGAAGAAGCGCATTCTGTTTTTGCATCCACGCATCTTTTAGGGCCAACAGTAGTATTTGCGTGCTTTACTGGAGTTCTGCTGTTTTTATCTAGCCTATTCGCCGGTTGGTTTGAAAATTTCTGCATCGTCACTAGTTTACCCACGCGGCTTCGTCACAATGCCAAATTGAATGTTTTATTAGGCAAGAAGTTCGCTCTTAGTATTTCTGAATTTGTCCGCACCAACAGCAATGCTTTAGCCGCGAATATTTCGCTCGGAATACTGCTTGGCCTGGTTCCGCAGTTAATGAAGTTTTTGAGTATTCCTTTAGAAGCCAGACACGTGACTTTAGCATCGGGAGCCTTTGCGTCGTCTTTGCCGATAATGCTGGATCAAACGGAATATTCCGTTTTTGAATTTGCGAATGCTATAAGTGGGATCGTTCTGATTGCTTTTTGTAATTTATTTGTAAGCTTCTTTTTGTCGCTGACATTGGCGTTAGCCGCATCTGAAGGCTCACGTGGATCATTGATTAAATTATTGCGCTGGACCGGCAAGACATTAATTCGCAGACCTTATATGCTGATTATGCCGGAACGCAAGAAACGAAAAGAAAGTACGCCGTAAATTAACGACGTACTTCGGTATAGACTACTTTTGAACGATATTTCTAAGACCAGATGAACCGTTGGTTCCGTATGTTGCGTTTGCAATTCCTGCGCATTGAGCGACCGCTGCTGCTACGGAATGCGCACCGATTTTGCCAAATACGACTTGGTTTTCTGTGAAGTCTGGATCGTCATCCAAATGGCAATCAGCGCTAACTTCAAAATGATTCACATCAATTTTTGGATTTTTGATTCCTGCTGAACCGTTTGTCTTGTAAGCCGCAGTCGCGATCATTTTACATTGGTTCATAACTTCTAAGAAGTCAGAAGCCGCCACTTGTCCTGCAGTCATTTGGCCGGACGTGAAATCTGGGTCGTCATCAATTTCACATGTTGCCTCTACAAAATGAGCCGGTTTCTGTACGATAGCGATATTTGAGATTCCAAATGAGTATTGAGATGCCCCACTTGCACGAGCAATTGCCTCACAATCTGCTAGAATAGCGCGGATAGAATTACCTTTAAGTGTACCACCACTCATTTGGCCAGGAGTAAAATCGGGATCATCATCGATTTCACATTTGGCCGACATGATTACGCGATTGTGTCCTGGATTTGGATAGGGTGGGTAAGGATCGACTGGATCGATGGGAGGATAACTTCCATTTAAAGAGTCGTTTAAGTTCCTTTCTGCCGTGACTAGACGTCGTTGAACTTGAGTTAGCTTGCGAGTGATATCTTGCAAGTTTCCACCGCGACCCATTTCTGCAATTGTACGTGTTAATTCTTGTCTGGCCGCTGAAACTTGTTCGGTGCCTTTTTTTACAAGAAAGTCATCTGCAGCCATCGCGCTGAACGCGAAAAGGCAGCCCGTTAAAATAAGTGATTTTTTCATTGGTTCCCCCGATTATATTGGTTTCGAAATGACTCCGAAACACTCCCAATGCGGATAAATTGCAAAGGTTGGACCAATTACAAAATGGTGAAATCAGTTTGACTCAATGGGCCGTGATGACTAATTAGTAAGTATGAAGATTCTAGTTTTTGTTTTTTTATGCATGAATATTTCTTTGAATGTATGGGCGGCACCGAAGCCGGCGTGCGCCGAATTTCAGCGGGTTTTGAATACTCAGTGGCAAGAGTTAACTCATTCTTATAAAAAAGTAGATTCTCGGTTTAAAAAACTAGAGTCCGGCAATTCGCCGTTTATGATTTCAAAATCGTCTACTGATTTAGTCATATTGTTGCATGGTTATTTAGGTTCTCCATTTGAAATGAATCGTATAGCTGCGAGTTTAAAAACTAAAGGTTATAGCGTTTTGAATGATCTTATTCCCGGTTATGGCTTTTCTGCTCGGGTGGCTAATCAGTATACGGAAGACTATTGGGATCGATACTTTGATACCCGCTACAAAGCCGCGTTTCAATGTTACAAGCGAGTTCACATGATCGGGTTTTCAACCGGTGGTTTGATCATTCATAAATTTTTGAAAACGAATCCAAAACATAAGGCCGCCTCTGTGCATTTGATTTCACCGTTCTTTGCACCAACTTTGAAATTTGTAAGTATGCTGACGGAGTGGTTTAGTTTAATCAAAACAGAGGTGTCTTTGAATCTTTTGTACTATTCGACGTTTGGTGCGAAAGAATTGAAAATCATGTTGATGTATCCGAATTATTATTTGCAAGATGCTCCGTATTTAAACATGAATGAAATCGTAAAATCAGGAAACGAAGTTGTTCAGATGAAGTCATTAGAAAAAAATCTCTCTCCTGTTGTGTTGTATGCTACGAAAAAAGATTTAGTTATGGATTTCGATGTGACAACCAAAATGGTTGCACGTGATTTTGTAAATCCACGGCTTGTGAATTACTCGGAAACTCAAGCCCCGCATCATTTATTCCGTCACGAGGTCAGCGAAGTGGCCCTTAAATTTGAAAAAACTCTTTTAAGTGCATTTTAAAGGTACGGTTTTTTGCCACTGCCTGTGCTAAAAGCCAGTGAAATTTTGCCACCACATGGTCTTTATTTAATTTTTAGACCAGATTTTAACATTATCTCTTGCTGGACTTGAAAAGCAGACTCCAAATCTGTGATGATGAATGTATGGACGTAAAGAAAATGAATACCTTAGACACCGCAATAAAGGGAACTGGGTTTCCTACCGGCGGTATTGGTCAAGGCGTTCAAATTCCGTCTACTGGACCTTCGTTCAAAGATACTTTGAACAAAACGTCCACTATTGACCTGAAAAAAGTGGCTAATGATGCCGGTCTAGTTGAGAAGGGAATTAAATTCTCGAATCACGCGATCGAGCGAATGCAATCTAGAGGAATTTCGTTTAAGGCAGAAGATATGTCTAAATTAAACGAAGCTGTAGATCGCGCCGCTGGTAAGGGCAGCAAAGACTCGCTGATCTTGATGAATAATTCGGCTTTGATCGTGAGTGTGAAAAATAGAACGGTTGTAACGGTGATGGATCAATCCGCACTAAAAGAAAATGTTTTTACGAACATTGACAGTACAATCGTAATGTAAGTTGACTCAAGCAGAAGGCTTGGAAACTTGATAAGTACTAAACTTTAAATTCTCGAATAGAATTTAGAGATGTAAAAAAACAGGGCTGGTCCTCTTTGAGGGGGCCCTCCAAAACTTCCTGAGTTGTTTGCTCGGGAAATTAATATGTTCCAAGTAGGATGCTTGGAACATTACGAACATGACATGGAGGTCATAATGGGTATTCTATCGTCTCTCTACACAGGCGTATCCGGTTTAACAGCACAAGGTGAAGCGTTAGGGGTAATTGGTGATAACATCGCCAACGCCAACACTATCGGTTTCAAAGCCTCTCGTGCCGAATTTCAAGACATTATTTCTAAGAACTTAAAAGGTATCTTAGGTGGTAACCAGATCGGTCGCGGGGTTAAAATCGGCGCGGTAAATCCAATCTTGGTACAAGGTAACGTAGATGCTACTGAAAAAGTAACTGACTTAGCCATCTCTGGCGACGGTTACTATAAAGTAAAAGGTAGCGATGGCGAATCATTCACTCGTGATGGTTCATTCCACTTTGATAGAGAAGGTTACCTAGTTACAAACGATAATCAAAAAGTTCAAGGTTTTATGACGGATGAAAAAGGTAACATCCTAAATAAAATGGCTGATATCAAATTCCCTCGTGCATTGATCCCTGCAAAAGGATCGACAGAACTGAAACTAGATCTGAATTTAGATTCACGTGTTGAGCCAACTAAAAAATTCAACATTGACGATCCTTACTCAACATCACACTACTCAACGGGTGTAGAGATGTACGATTCACAAGGTAACAAACATTTAGTTCAGTTCTTCTTTAATAAAGTGGCTGATCGTAAGTGGGAATATAAAGGTCTTTGTGATGGTAAAGAAGTTACCGGTGGTGAAGAAGGAAAAATGGCCCAAGTTGTTGCGGGTACATTAGACTTCACAGTAGATGGAAAATTAGAAAAACAGGAAGTAACAGATTCATCATTCAACTTTATGGGTGGTGCTTTACAAAATCAAAAAATTAAAATGAATTTCGGTGACGATATCGCTAGTGGCGGTAAAGGTTTAGATGGAACTAAACAATACGGTAAAGGTTCAGATCTAATCTCTTGGCACCAAGACGGTGCGGGCGCAGGTACAATCACTGGCTTATCGTTCAATGATGAAGGTGTGTTGACGGCGGTTTATTCGAATGGTCAAGCCGCTGACTTAGCTCAGATTGCTTTAGCAAAATTCGAAAATCCGGAAGCGTTATTCAAAGTCGGTAACAATCGTTTGAAGGAATCTAGAGACTCTGGGGGTCCTTCGATGGGTGCGCCAGGTGCTGCGGGTCGCGGTAAAATCTACGCGAAGTCATTAGAGCGTTCGACGGTAGACTTAGCGACTGAATTCGTAAATATGATCCAAAATCAACGTGGTTTCCAGGCCAATGCGAAGACGATCACGACAACAGATGAGTTACTAAACGAAATCATCCAGTTGAAGAGATAATTAGTTAATTAGATTTATAAAATAAAAAACGCAGTTTTTTTATAATACCCAGCCCCGGTGTGAAGTAGAGAGCACATCGGGGCATTTTTATTTTTGGCCGGTTGCTGCGAGGATTGATTAACTCTTCGTTCTCGTCGGTCGGTCTCCCTGCGACTTGGCGCTGCCAAGCCTCAGTCGCCTCCCTCCTGTGGCCTCGATTTAATCAATCCTTGCAGCCACCTAGTTTGCTGGTCGATTTGTTTTTGGCAGAAACTTAGATCTACTTTCGATTAGTTTTCTTTTTTAGTTTTGATTGGATTTGTCATTTATTTTTGGGGTGAAATTGACTGGACTATTTTGGGTTGGGTCACTAGATTTTCTGGTATTGGAGGTTTTGATGAAAAAGTTGGTTTTGCTTTTTTCGATGATGATGGTTCTTGTTTCTTGTAAAGAAATTTCGGGGACTTTTTTGGTTAATCAGGATTTTTCGGCTAATGTGAATAAAAAATGTGGTTGGAATCCGTTTGGGTCGTGTGATCCTAATAAAAAATTTCAAGTGCCTGCGGGTAATTACAACGCGGTTATTGATTTTGGTTCTAAGACTGAAATTAAAATCGAGATGAAGGCTAATGCTTACAAGGAAACAATCACATTACTTCGCCCTAAGAATTTTGAATTCCCATCTAACGGTGATTTTGTACTAACTGCGGCTCAAGTGAATCAAGTATTTGATGTAAAAGGAAATGTACAAACTTCAGTATCCGATTCACCACTTCAACGTGGAAACGAGAGCTGCACATACACGGCACCAGTATGGGTTTGTTCACATGATAATAATGGTCGTCCGTACTGCCATTATGAAAATCGTTCGGTTTGGGGTTATCGCTTTGTAGAATATTATAATCGTAATACGACTCGTGAGTTATCCGCGGACTTAATGCAAAGCCAGCGATCGTTAGCTCGATTCACTGGCGCTCGTACGGATTCCGAAAAAATTTATACCTACACTAGCATGTGTCGCTAGTTTCTGGATTGGGGTATCTCTTACATGCAACGAACTTGTCTGTTGCCAGATACCTCAATCAATGTGTATCCCGAACAGTTATAACCACCGTAGCCGCATGTTACGACTTGGTTATTATAATAAAACTGCCCATTACATTGCATCGTAATCGCCGTACCATTCGCATTATTACATAAAGAGTTATCGACAACTTGGCCAGTGGCCGATGACATACAGTAACCGTTATTTACATAGTATCCACTATTCGTACCACAGTTATTGGTTGTTGCCGTTGTCTGGCAATATGTGGTTGAAACCGGTTGGCCCGTCGACGAAGAGTAGCAGTAGTTTCCATTCCAGTAGTAACCGTTATTAGTCGTTGCTGTATTACATGTAGCCGAGCAGTAAGTGGTCGCTACGACTTGTCCTGATGGATAGGCAACGCAGTTTGCACCGTTCCACCCATAGGATGTAGTCGCTGTTGTCGAGTTGTTTGAGTTACTCTTATTGCAGCTAGTTGTTAATAACAGTAAACCTACGACGAAAAAATATATAACCTTCTTCATAATTAACCTCACGACTTTTACTAGAGCAATACCAGCGCCTAAATGACCGAAACGTCGTAAGTATCTTGAATAAGTGTCAAAAATGTAATCATGGAAGGATTATGGAAATTGGTAAAGGTGTCGTACTCACCAAAATGAGACAAAAATGAGCGTACACCATAAACAGTTGCTTTAAAAAAGTATCTCAATTTGAAACGTAAACAGAATTTCGCTGTCGTTTGGAAAGTGACATTTGCTCACTGAGCTTACACTGAAGTTCTATGTAATGACTCCGAACGGGTCTTGAAAATGCATCTTTATTTTAGGATGATGAGAGTCCTGTTGAGTGTGTCTCTTTTTCTAGTCCCGTTTTACCTGTATTTTAGTTTATTTAGTAGAAATGATAAAAAAGCCATATCAGCACGTACAGTGGCCAGTGCATCGAGTGCCCGAGCAATTAAAGCTAATTCAAGCGCCTCATCGGTCAATCCAAATAAGATAATCGAGAATGTTAAGGTGTTACCTCAGACTGAAATCAAAAGAGAAAAAACTTGGGCCGAGACGTTTTCTGAAATCCAAGGGAAATTGCACCCGGAAACTTTGCAATGGGCGCAAAAACTCCCAGTTCCGCGTAATCTAGCCGAAGAGAAAATTTATTTGAGATTACAATTAGTCTATCAAGTACGAGGAATCTCAGACATTAGCTCATTTTTACCCGATCTTGGAGGGAGCCCTATAACAGAGTCCACTAAAAATTACGTTGATGATTGCATTAGGACCCTCGATGCTCGTGATGACTATAGAGAACGAACTTTTATGATTATGTTCTCTCAACACAAGAATTCGAACCGCGATTTAACGAAAGCCATTTTTGATCAAGTAGATGTACTGTTTAGCGAAACGGATAGGTATGACCCGGGATACTTTGTCGACGTATCAAATATAGTTCGTAACTCGGCAAATATTGAAAAAGCTGATAAAGAAGAAATACTATGGCAGATCAAAAAACGACGAAACGATATGGAAGAGCAACTAAACAGGAAATATTTATGAGAAACAGAAGTGCTTTAAGTTTTGGGATTGCGATAGGAATTGTGTTGGGTGCAGTAGGGGCATCCTTATTTGTGGATAGCCTTAAACCCAAGGAGAAGATTACCCAAGACTCACCTATAGCTGAGTCTGTCTCTAATGATATTTCTTTAGATGTACAAAATGGTGATGGCACTGAAGAGCCCAGTGAAAAGTTACGAATCGACATTCAGCAAGCGAGAAATCTATTGAAAGCAGAAACAACTGAATGGGCGAGAAAGCTGCCCTCAGCAAATACGTTAGAGGAAGAGTACTTTCAGTTATATATGCAAATCGCATATGAAAAGAAAGACGTCGATGTATTCGGATTAGCAAGTAGAAATCTAAACCTATTTAGAAATGTCAAAAATGATAAAGAATTTAAAAGTTATATTACAGCGTGTTTAGAATCAGCAGAAGTGGAGAAAGAAAAACGGGTAAAAGATTTCGTGAGCCGCTACACGGCTTTGATCTATTGAAAAAGCCCCTGATGGTTTCCCATCAGAGGCTTTGAATATAAACTAATTTAACCTAAAAGGTGTTTAACGCCATCGCGTTCATCAGTTAGTTCTTTCAATGTAAACTCCATTTTCTCTTTAGAGAAGGCATCGATTTCCAAACCTTTAACGATTTTGTAGTCGCCGTTTTCGCATGTGCATGGAAAACCGTAAATGATTCCTTCTGGAATACCGTATGAACCATCAGATGGAACACCCATAGTCGCCCATTTGCCATTTGTTCCTAAGCACCAATCACGCATGTGATCAATTGCGGCGTTCGCTGCAGAGGCTGCCGAAGACAATCCACGAGCTTCGATGATCGCAGCGCCACGTTTACCAACTGTTGGAATAAATGTTTCTTTGTACCAAGTTTCGTCATTAACGGCTGCTTTCATCGCTTTACCGTTAACTTCTGCAAAACGATAGTCAGGGTACATTGTTGGAGAATGGTTACCCCAAACAACCATCTTTTGAATATCGCCAACTGCTGTTTTAGTTTTAGTCGCTAATTGTGAAAGTGCGCGGTTATGATCAAGTCTCATCATCGCAGTGAAATTTCTTGGGTTTAATTTAGGAGCGGATTTCATTGCAATGTAAGCGTTAGTGTTCGCTGGATTACCAACAACAAGTACTTTTACATTTTTGTTTGCTACGTCATTCAAAGCCTTACCCTGCACCGTAAAGATTTGCGCATTGGCTTCTAATAAATCTTTTCTCTCCATGCCTTTTGAGCGTGGACGAGCGCCAACTAGTAATGCGATCTCAGCATCTTTGAATGCTACTTTAGGATCGTCAGTTTGAATGATTTCTTTCAAAAGAGGAAATGCGCAGTCGTCCAATTCCATTGCTACACCTTTAAGCGCTTGCATCGCTGGTGTAACTTCTAAAAGTTGTAGAATTACGGGTTGATCTTTACCAAGCATTTCGCCAGAAGCGATTCTGTAAAGTAAGCTATAGCCAATTTGTCCAGCAGCCCCGGTTACTGCCACTCTCACGGGAGTCTTTGTTGCCATGATGGTCTCCTTAAATAAGTAAAAAAAGTATAGTTTACGCTAAATTCTAAGTCTATATTTTAAAGCGTTTTAAGATCTACGACGAAGCGATACTTAACGTCCGAAGCAACTGTGCGATCATAGGCCTCGTTGATCTTTTCTGGAGCGATCAATTCGATGTCAGAAAAGACTTTCTTCTTCGCACAAAAGTTCAGCATCTCTTGAGTTTCCTTGATGCCCCCAATCAGGGAGCCTGTAAGAACCTTACGGCCACCGATCAACCCAAATGCATTTAAGCTATTTGGATCCGGAGAAACACCAACTAGGACCATTGTCGCACCCAATTTCAGACTGGCTAAATACGGGGTGAAGTCATGTTGAGCGGAAACGGTATCGATAATCAAATCTAGTGTCCCCGCGACTGAAGCAAAAACTTTAGGGTCTTTCGTCACTTTGAAATGCTTAGCGCCGAGGCGTTTTGCGTCAGCTTCTTTGTTTGGGGATGTGCTGAAAACCGTGACTTCTGCGCCCATTGCTTTGGCCAATTTAACAGCCATATGGCCTAGGCCACCTAACCCCACGACGCCGACCTTTTTACCTTTGCCGGCTTTGTATCGTTTTAGCGGCGAGTACGTTGTGATCCCTGCGCACAGTAGGGGTGCGACTCTGTCTAATGGAAGACCTTTTTTAACTTTCAAAACGAACTTATCTTTCACCGTAACGTGAGATGCATAACCACCGTAGGTCGGTGTCTTGTTATCTAGTTCGGTGCTATTGTATGAAAAAACTGTTTTTACTTCGCAAAATTGTTCTTCATTATTTTTGCACGGTTTACATTTTCCACATGAATCTACAAAACAACCAACGCCAACGGGTTCACCAATTTTAAAGCGTTTCACTTTCTTTCCAATTTTAACTACATGGCCAACCATTTCATGCCCAGGAACGCATGGGTACATAGTTGGGCCCCATTCAGACCGAGCTGTGTGAATGTCCGAGTGACAAACTCCACAGTAATCAAGTTTTACCAAAACATCATTTGGTCCCGGTTCACGTCGTTCAATCGTGTGAGGTTTAATCGTTCCTGATTTGTCAAACGCAGCCATGCATTTTGATTGCATATAGAATCTCCTAAGTTGAATAAGTAGAAGTAAATCTACCCACGTCTGTCGAGATTACTCAAGTGCGAAAATAGTTTCGTTGCTATTGGGCAGGACCGATGGCAGGCTATTCTCATGAGGCATCCGAATTTTAGAATTTATATTCTGATCATCGCGTTTCTTGCTGTGAAAATTGCCCTGTCGTGAAGTTGTTTTAAAAAGCGATGCATATGGATCCTACCTTAGCGGGCATTTAAGCCCGCAAAAAAGTAAGCATTGATGTATTATAAATTTTCTTCCAAGAAGCTTTTTATGGAATCTGGCCCCGGTGATCCATTGCCGTGTAGGTTGGTGGCGAACACTAGAGTGTCGTTTTCAAGTTTTAGGCCACCCTCTTGTGCATGAATGAATTTAACTTTTTTGATTTTGTCGCGAAACGCCTCTTTTGACATGTCGTCAGTGCATACTTTTTTCAAACCGCTTTCAAAATTTAGTAAAAACCATTCTCGGATGTTGTTGCCATTATTTAGAAACATGTTTTCAAAACTGTCCGTCAGAAGTCCTTGTTCCACTGTCGCCCAATCAAATTCAACCTCTATCGGCCCACCGGCTATCGCTGCAATTTTTGTATGATAGTTTTTGAAATCTTCATTTTCTTTGTGTTGCTGAATATAACGTTTTTGTTGCAGATTTAATTTAGCCTGTTGAGCTGCTGTCATGTTTTCTCCTCGACTGTTTCTATATATTTCTGCATGTATAAAATCGGGGAGCAAACTGAAATTCGCCAGAAGAAATAAAATGAAAAATTCTCGACGATAGAACTGGTGCTATTCAAGTCGCGTTATTTTTAATTCCTTGAAGCCCGTATTGGGATCGCATTCCCTTTTGAATTCCACCTCAGTAAAACATGTAATTACCAGCTCGGCCGTAGTGAAAATTAGATTTCCGTCGCTTAGATGCCCTCCGTAAACCTGCGCATTTTTATCAGCGATACAAAGGTGAACATGGACGCCGTGAACAGAAACTAATCCAGAGAGAGTTAGGATTTCATGGGGTTCTGAAGATTCATAAAAAGAATCTGAATTCGCTTTTCGTAATTTGATATTTTTTAGACTGCCGACACCGCTAAAAATAGAACCAGCCTTGATGTCTTGAATTTTACAAAACGCGGTCAGTGATTGGCGAAGATCATCGCCCGGGGAGAGCTTTAAAAAATGAAAAGAGCAACTAGTGCTGTTAACGGTAGCGATAAATGCCCCTTTCCATCAGGAAAGAAGATGCTTACGCATCTCCTTTTTGACTTTCGATTTCTTTTCTAACTTCATCCATGTCTAATTTTTTTACTTGGGAAGTGATGTCTTCTAAACCTTCTTCTGGAAGCATTCCTGGCTCTAGGAATACCAAAGTTTGTTCTTTGAAAATGCCAACCGTTGGGATGCTTTGGATACCAAATGAAGCTGCAATTTCAGGTTCTTCATCTGTGTTAACTTTAGCAAAAATCATGTCCGAATTTTTTGAGGCGAACTCTTCAAAAATAGGAGCAAACTGTTTGCAGGGACCGCACCAAGGAGCCCAGAAGTCGATCATTACGATCTTGTTATTGTTGATCGTATTTTCAAAATTCGTTTTATCTAATTTGATTACGTTGTCAGCCATACGGCCTCCTTAGTTAACCCTGGCCATTAAGTCAGAGATTTGTTTTGTAAATTTACCAGGATCTGGAAGTTCAGAGCCTTCGTTTAGTAAGGCTTGGTTGTAAAGAATTTCAGACCATGTTTTTTGATCTTCTACCGGTTTTGACAACATAGTTTCAAACAATGGGTGCTTCAAATTTAACTCTAAAATGCGTTTTACTTTAGGCGCCTGCATATCGCCACCCATACGGTTCATGATGCGTTCCATGTTCGCCGATGGATCGTTAGCTGAATTAACAAGAACCGCGGCTGATGTGCTTAAGCGGTCAGATACTACGATGTCTTTGATGTTTTCAGAAAGATTAGTTTTCATAGTTTCGATCAAAGGCATGAAGCGTTCTTTAAGCGATTTATTCTCTTCTTCTTTTTTCTTTTTGTCTTCTTCGGAATCTAAATTCAAATCATCACGAGTGATTGATTGAAGTTTTTTGTCTTTGTAAGTCGTTAGCGCCGACATTACCCATTCGTCAACTGGATCTACACACAAAAGAACTTCTAGGCCTTTTTCGTTCAATTTTTCCATGTACGGCGTATTTTTCACTTGCGATAAGCTTTCACCGGTGATGAAGAAAATTTCTTTTTGATCTGGTTTCATACGTGCGATGTATTCATCTAGCGTGGTGAACGAATCCTGCGTTGAACTGTTGAACAAGATCAAATCTTGAAGTTTTTCTTTAGAAGAGGCATCCATAGCGATACCTTCTTTTATTGTCGAACCAAATTCTGTCCAGAAACCTTCGAACTCTTTACGAGAGTTAGTTAGTAAGTCTTTTAATGTCGCGTAGATTTTGTTCGTTACGTTTTTCTTGATCAATTGAACTTGGCGATCTTGTTGTAAAATTTCGCGCGAAACGTTCAATGATAGATCGGCGCTATCCACAAGCCCTTTTACGAAACGTAAATGAGCAGGGATTAAGTCTTTACAGTCGTTCATGATGAATACGCGTTTAACGTATAAATTTAAACCGTAATCAGTATCACGTGAATGGAAATTAAATGGACGCTTAGCCGGTACGTACAGTAAGCAGTTAAATTCCATAGTACCTTCAGCTTTATAATGAACTGTTTTTAAAGGCGGATTCCAGTCGTGTGATAGATGGTGGTAAAACTCGTTGTACTCTTCTGGTTTAATTTCACTTGGCGAACGCAACCATAAGGCCTTCATTGAGTTTAATGTCTGATCTTCTTCTTTATCCTGATTCTTAGTTTTCATCACGATTGGGTATGAAATAAAATCAGAGTACTTTTTGATTAGTGAACGAAGTGTCCACTCGTCAGAAAAATCACTTACATTATCATCCGCTTCGAACTTTTTAAGGTGAAGCGTGATTGTTGTTCCCGTGCCTTCTGGGCGAGGAACTTCATCGATTGAATAGGTTCCATCACCGCTAGACTCCCAAACAACACCGTTGTTCTCGCCAGCTTTTTGAGTGTGTAGAGTTACTTTCTCTGCCACCATAAATGATGAGTAAAAACCAACACCGAATTGGCCAATCAATTCTGGGCGGTCTTTAAGTTCTTGAGACATTTTTTGGTACGTTTGAGTACCAGAACGAGCGATTGTACCGATGTACTCAACGACTTCGTCTTTAGACATACCGATACCCGAATCTTGAATTTTAAGGGTGCTATTTTCTTTGTTAGGGGTTAAACGAATTTGGTACGTGTGGTCGTTCTTAACTAGTTCCGGCTTTGTTAAAGCTTCGAAACGTAACTTATCTAGGGCATCTGAGGCGTTAGAGACAAGCTCTCTAAGGAAAATCTCTTTATTTGAATATAACGAGTGGATCATTAGATCCAAAAGTTTTTTGATTTCCGCATTAAAGGTTTGGGTTTGCTTCATGTAGCTGCTCCTTAAGGGTAAATAATTATTTACCCTTAATATGAGTCGGTCCCCGAACCTGTCAATCTATAGATTATACTTCCATTTGCGGGCCAGCGCCGTAAGGGCTTAGTCCCTTCTTTTTTATCTTTTCCACCAGTGTAGTGCGATTTAAACGCAATAGAGCCGCGGCTTGGTTGCGGTTCCAGCCTGTTTTTTCAAGTGCTTTTAAAATTAAGCTGTTTTCAAAGGCATCGACCGCCGAGTTAAAATCTAAGCCTGTGTCGGGGATGTCCTCGAATTGGAATTCTTCCTTCTTTTCGACCTTAACTTGGTATTTTGCGGGAAGGTCGGAAAGCTCGATAGTACCTTCTGTTTTAAGAATGCTTAGGCGTTCAACCAAATTTTCAAGCTCACGGATATTACCAGGCCATGGATATTGGATTAGGCTATCTAAAGCCATCTCGCTGAAGCCCGTAATGCGTTTTGTTTTAAATTTGTTAAACTGAGTCAAAAAGTGACTCAGTAACAAAGGGATATCAGGTTTACGTTCTTGAAGGGCAGGTAGTTGAACAGGTATTACATTCAAACGGTAATACAAATCTTCGCGGAACTGACCATCTTCGACTGCTTTTTCAAGATTGATATTGGTCGCTGCGATTACGCGTACGTTTACATTGACCGTTTTTACGCCGCCTACGGGCTCGAATGATTTTTCTTGTAGCGCACGCAAAATTTTAACTTGTAAGCTTGGCTCTAAATCACCAATTTCATCTAAGAACAGTGTTCCGCCGTCAGCCATTTCAAAACGGCCTAATCGATTGCTTATCGCACCAGTGAAGGCTCCTTTAACATGACCGAAAAGTTCGCTCTCTAATAATTCAGCAGGAATAGCACCACAGTTAATGGCAATAAAGGGACCTGATGCCCGTGAGGAATTGAAATGGATCGCTTTAGCAATCAGTTCTTTACCAGTACCGCTTTGGCCAGTAACTAATACCGTAGCTTCAGAGTCAGCTACTTTTTCTACAAGACTCAAGACACTTTGGATGCTTTCACTTCGACCAATGATTTGATCGAATTTGTATTTTTTGTTTACTACTGTTTTTAAAAGTTTGTTTTCAACTTGAAGTTTCTTGTGTTCTAGAGCTTTATCCACGAGACCTAGAAGTTCATCCATATTGATTGGCTTTGTCATAAAGTGGTAAGCGCCCCGTTGAGTAGCTGAGATCGCTGTTTCGATTGTCGCAAAACCAGTAAGCACGATCACTTCGATTGCTGGGTTCATGCGCTTTAAGATATCCATGAAATCTAAACCGTTGCCGTCGGGAAGGCCCATGTCGACAATGGCTAGATCAAATTGAGTTTCACCTTGTGCGAACATTTTAGCTTCTTGAAGAGTACCTGAGGTAACGACATCTAAATTTCGCTTAGATACCGCTCGTGATAAAACCGTTCTTAGTTGTGAGTCGTCTTCTAGAATCAAAACTTTTGGATTCTTCATTAACCTTCCTTCCTGGTAGGTTGTTGTGTGTCCCGCTAATCATTAGCAGCCGTTCTTGGAAAAAACGTCGTGACATAAGTTTATGTTATAAAAAATTGACAGTACTGTCAAAAAATCAACTCTGTTTTTTTGAAAAATCGCTAAAATCTTGACTAGCGTTGAGTTTCCCAGCGGGCCTTGGACCAGTAAAAATCCTGGCACCCCAGACCTATAGATAGTTTTAACCGCGTGTATTAACCAATAAATTGTTTACGATTTCAGCACACTTTTTTATAGCGGCTTCTATTGACTTTAGGTCTGCGTACATCGGATCCGTGTTTTGCGTGTCCATAATCAATAATTGAGTGTAGGACAATAGACCGCCCAATGGGTTATTGATCTCATGAGCGATGCTACTTGAAAGAATACCCAGTTCTGCCTTGGGGGCTAGCTCAAGGAGTTCCTTTTCTAACTGAATTTTCTGAGTGATATTGCGATAATAATGAATCGCATATTTTCTTCCATCAAGGCCTACGATTTGCCCAGCAACTTCGAAATTTTCATTCTTCTGACTGATTTCAAACTTCGATCCCATCTGACACCCATCACACGGTGTCGGGCGACCGAATAGAAATTGGTGGCATTTCTGTGGCGTTTTAAAATTATCCATGTTCGTCTGGATAATATTGTATTCGGGATCTACCAGGATAATGGCGTCCTTTATGGCATTAAACAATGTCTTCCAATAGTTATGAATTTTCTCGAGCTTGTTGCGATTTTCAAAACGTTCGGTAGCTAAACTTACGGCTTCAGTTACCCGCGCCAAGAACTCGGATTCTTCTTTAGCAAACGGTTTCTGAAAGGACCGCATAAAGAAAACGGAACCGATTTCGTTATTTTGTTTGTGCACGCGAAAACGTAAGTATTGATACTGTAATTGGGATTCGAGTTCTTTTACAAACAGCTCATCAGCCGGGGAAAAACATACTTTAATCCATTGAATTTCAAAGGCTCTTAGAAGTTCTTCATTTAGATTTTTTTCAAGTTCTTCTAGGTTTTGAGACTGATAGACCGTCGTTAAGGCTTTGCGGAAAGATTCAATTCGAATATTAGTCAGAAACAGTTTGCGTCTTGATTCCACCAAGAATTTAGTTCGCTTTTCAATTTTTTCATCCAGGCTCATGCGAAGTTTGAGTAGCTTTTGGTTTTGCTCTTCAAATAATGCTTTATAGCTTTCAAACTGTTTTTCTTGGTAGGATTTTTCTAGAGAAAGATTTAGGTACTGTTCAATATTTTTATCAGTATAGGAAGTGAAGATTTTGCTAAACGAATATTTCCATTGTAGATCTAACAAGACTTTTTTAGAAAAATCAGCGGGGACTACTGCAACTATTTGCAGGTGAGGATTATTCTGTTTCCACTTTGTATACAGATCAAAAAAACGTTTTTCTAAAATGGCAGTTAGGTTAATGCCAAGGACATCAATTTGGGATCTATCAAATTGATAATTGGCTTCGTACAAATCATTAACGATAACAGCACCTGATTCCGTCAAGTTTTTGGGCCAAGGGCCTACTAGTAAAAACTTATGGATTATAGCTGACATGTGGGGATGAGTTCCTTATGTGAATGAATTGTATAATCGGGAATTTCAAATTCGTCTTGAGCTACATCCTCCGCGTGTTCGCCATGTTGGTAGTAACACGTCATGCCGCCGAGTTGCTTGGCCATTCTAATTTCCTGAGACAAGCGATTGCCAATAGACAAAAGTTCTTTAGGTTGGATTTTATTATCTTTGATGATTTTTTCAAAAGCCGCTTTTTTAGTCAAAAACGCGCCATCGCCAACGACCAAAATATTTTCTTTCTTCACGAAGCGCTCGATTTTAAGCTGCATAAGCTTGTGGTGTTGTGCGCTGACAACACCAGCCGTGACGACGTAAACATTATATTTTGCAGTCAGAATTTTTAAATTCTCTTCTGCCCCTGGCAGCATCGCTAGATGCGGTGGAATAGCTGGCTCATAAAATAGGCGATTCAAATTGGCGACAATTAAAGGAAGTTGCGAAGGATTCTTTAATGCAAAAGTGGTGACTAAATTTCTAAAGAATTCTTTGTGTGACCTTGTTTTTACAAAGTCTTTTCGCGAAATATCAAATTCTTCAAAAGAACTAGAGTAACCTTCCGTTAACAAATAGCTGTGGATTTTTCGACACGCGAAAGGAATAAGCTCGTTCGTTGTGTCGATTAAAGTATCATCTAGATCAAAGGCGATGGCCTTATATTTCATTTAAATATCCCAGTTCTATTTTTGTGTAGAAAAGACAACAGTTCCTATTAGAGTATTCATGAAAAGTGCAGAGTCCTCAACGTTTTTCTGGAACAAGTTTTTGGACGAATCGATAAGGAGCAAGAAATATCGCTGGATTATCGAGCAAACAATGATAATTTAGGGGCATGACAGAAAAAGACGAAAATAAAAACAAGGAAGTTCCGTTTACGGCCATTATTCTGGCGGCAGGTAAGGGAACGCGAATGAATTCAGCGTTACCAAAGGTTCTTCACCCAGTGGCCGGAAAACCCATGATTTCAAGAGTAATTGCTTCGTGCAAAAAATCCGGCATTAGCGATATCCGTGTTGTCGTTGGCCATGGATCTTCTTTAGTTAAAACAGTTCTTGAGCCCGAAGGTGTTACCTTCTATGAGCAAAAGCAACAATTGGGTACAGCGGATGCCGTTCGTTCGGCGCAACCAGAAACTATTGATGGAAACATCATTATTTTAAATGGCGACCACCCCATGATTGAGTCTCATGATATCGAAGGCTTTATCCGTGATTTTAAAGAACAAAAATTAGATATTGGCTTGGTAACTACTATTTTGAAAGAGCCGGGTGACTTCGGTCGTGTTGTACGTAATGGTGGTGAGCTATACGCCATCGTTGAAGCGAAAGATGCATCTGCCGAAGCCAAGAAAATCAAAGAAGTAAATACTGGAATCTACTTAACTCGCGCGGCGATTTTGAATTTGCTTTTACCTGAGGTTAAAAATGAAAATCAGAAAAAGGAATATTACCTGACGGACATTATTTCTTTGGGTATCGAAGAAAGAAAAAAAGTAAAAACGATACCCGGCGCCAAAAATGTTTCAATGGGCGTGAACAATCAAGTTGAGTTGGCGAAAGCTACTAAATTGGTTTTCAAAGGACACATGAAAAAACTTCTAGAAAACGGAGTCATGATCATTGATCCTAAAAATACCTATATCGAAGAAACCGTAGAAGTGGGTCCTGGAACAATCATTTATCCAGGTAGTTATTTAAAAGGTAAAACTACAATTGGTAAATTCTGTATGATCGAAACAAATACGTTCATCGTCGATACGACGATTGAAGACAGTGTACAAATCAGATCAGGAAGTTATTTAGAATCATCGATCATTCGTGCTAAGTGCAGTATTGGGCCTTACGCCCGTATTCGCCCGGACAGTGAACTGGCGGAAGACGTTCATATTGGAAATTTTGTAGAAGTTAAGAAATCAAAACTTGGCAAACACACCAAAGCCGCGCATTTAGCATACATCGGTGATGCCGAAATTGGCGAAAGCACAAATATTGGGTGTGGAACTATTTTTGTGAACTACATGCCAAATAAATCAAAACATAAAACAAAAGTGGGCGACAATTGCTTTATCGGCAGTGACGTTCAGTTAATTGCGCCAATTGAAATTGGGTCGGGTGCAACGTTAGGCGCGGGTTCTGTAATTACCAAGAGCGTGCCAGCTAATGCATTAGCGGTAACTCGTGCGACTCAAATCGTTAAAGAAAATTACAAACCAAAACCGTAATCGGAAGGTAGAAAATTATGTGTGGAATAGTTGGGTATTTAGGGCCATTGAATCCTAAAGACGTGATTATGCAAGGTTTAAAAAAGCTTGAATATCGCGGATACGACAGTGCAGGTTTAGCTGTTATTCAAGAGGGTCATACTAAATTGATTCGTGCTATGGGTAAGCTACAGGCACTTGATGATAAAATTAAAAATGAATCTTGGACGGGGCATATTGGAATTGGTCACACTCGTTGGGCTACTCACGGAGTTCCGTCCGAACGAAATGCGCATCCTCATAAAGTTCGCGGCATCACGCTCGTTCATAATGGAATTATCGAAAACTATCATGAAATCAAAGACGCTCTATTGGCAAAAGGTGCGCAGATCGCATCCGATACCGATTCTGAATTAGTGGCGCATTTAATCGCGGCGGAATATGAAAAAGTTAAAGATTTGAAATCTGCCGTTGAACGCGTACTACCACAATTGCTCGGCGCGTTTTCGATTGTTGTACTGTGTGAACAAAGCCCAAATGAATTGATCGCCTTTAAAGACGGTCCTCCATTAGTTGTTGGTTTAGGTAAAGGTGAAAATTTTGTCGCCAGCGACGTTCAGGCGTTAATCAAATACACAAATGAATTTATTTATTTGAACGACCGCGAGATCGTAAAGCTTGAACCTAACAAAGTTCAGCTGTTTTCATCGCACGGAGTAGCGATTGAGCGCAAGTCCGTTACGCTAAATTGGAATGCTGAATTGACTGAAAAACAAGGTTTTGCACATTTCATGTTGAAAGAAATTCACGAGCAACCAAGAACGGTAGCCGCCGCGGTAGATAGCCATTTGGTGGAAACCACTGTACGTTTAAATCGAATCGGCTTTAATCATCCCGCGTATTTTGAAAATCGCGAAAAAATGGATGTTGCTAAAGATTGGGAAAATACGCAAAAAGTCCTTAAAGGGGTCGAGCGAGTTTTCGTTATCGCCTGTGGAACTAGTTTCTATGCGGGTAATATCGCCAAGTACTTTATCGAAAAACTGGCAAATCTGCCGGTAGAAATCGATATCGCAAGTGAATTCCGCTATCGTGATCCCGTAATTCCTAAAAATACATTAGTGATGACTATTTCTCAAAGTGGCGAGACTGCCGATACATTAGCGGCAATTCGTTTGGCAAAAGAGAAGGGTGCGTTGACATTATCATTGTGTAACGTGAAAAATTCCTCAATAGATCGTGTTGCTGATGGGCATTTGTATATGAATACGGGACCTGAAATCGGTGTAGCAAGTACCAAAGCTTTTACTGCGACTATTGCGCTGTTAAACGTATTTGCATTGGGATTGGGTAAAATTAGAAAAACCATTTCAGAAAAAGATGAAACGGAATTCGTTGCGAGTTTGCGCGCGCTTCCAAGCAAAATGGAAGTCGTATTATCATATGACAAATATTTTCAAGCGGCAGCTAACACGCTAAAAGACTTTCGTGGTTTTTTATTTATGGGGCGTGGAACAAGTTATCCCATCGCGATGGAAGGCGCTCTTAAACTCAAGGAACTAGCTTATTTGCATGCTGAAGGATACGCTGCTGGTGAAATGAAACACGGACCTATTGCGCTTATCGACGAACGGATGGCGGTTGTTATGGTGGCGCCGCGTGATCACTACTTTGAAAAAACAGTGAGCAACATCGAAGAAGTAAAAGCGCGCGGTGGTTATATTATTTCAATGGGTTCTGGCGATGATCAGGCACTAAAGCGAATCAGCAAACAATACCTGCCTATTCCTGTGTCGGATTGGTTAACAAATCCAATCCTTTTCGTTGTGCCGTTACAATTGATGGCTTACCACTTGTCATCAGAGTTAGGTTACGACGTCGATCAACCTCGTAACTTAGCGAAATCAGTGACGGTTGAGTAAATTGGGATAAGTTATGATAGATTGAGCTCGGGTGACTTGAAAATATTAAAAGTTTGAGTCACCGTCAGTATCTAGCTTTTTAGTGGTTTTCCATTTTATATCTTGAACATCGAAAAAATGGCTAACGTAAACGCAAATTTTGCTTGCGGCCTCTTGATCTTCTCTGATGATACTAAGAATTTCATTGCTGGTTTTTTTTAGCAGTTGCTGAATTTTAACGGCGGATTTTTCAGATACGGGAGCTACTCGGAAAGATCGGATGTTGGAGTTTGTGCCTTCTGGAACATAGGGAACGCCATTTGGCCCCTGATATCGATCTAAGCATCGCCCTGTCCAGTAGCGATCAATCTTGGCGACTTGAGAAAGGGTTAGACCTGGAACTTGGATCCATTTATTGCCAATAACATATTTTTTTCCCTTTAATTGAATTGTTTCAGCGTTTGTTAATTCGTTAATCGCTTTTTTAACTAACTCTTCAGAAACTAGAATTCGTTCAGCTATCCATTTGTCAGAGTGCTGACGTAAATTTTTATAATCATCTAGTTGTATGGCGGCTTCAATAGCCGCAGCAAATGGATACTTAACTTCCACAAGTTTTTGGGATTTTAGTTTTTCATATTTTTCCTTTAAAGTAGGAACTTTATCAATATCGGTAATTTGATTTACAAGTTCATAAAGGTTGTTAGTTCTTTCATTTATCAAGTGAAGCATTGTTTCTAAGCTGGGAGAGATGTTCTTGTTCATCCATCGACGTACAATAACTTCACTGTGTCCCACAATTTTTCCGATTTCTTGGGCATTAATATTGGGACAAATAGACTCGATGAATTCCTTTGTATTTCGGGGATCACCGTGAAATGTCAAAACCAAACTAAACGCTTTCCTATAGTTGGGGCAGGCAATTTCTAATATATCTATGAACTCACGCCAGCGGAGCCATTTGATATCAGATTCCCATTTGTGGTACTGATTAAATTTGAAACCCAATTTTTGACTCATTTCTTTTTGAGTATGGTTTCCTCGAAGTGAAGCTAGAAGTTCCTGTTTTACTTTCAAATAGTCCATTTTTTGTTCACCTTTTCAAAATTTAAGCTATCTTTCTTCTGCCGGGACTATTTTCTTCCATGTGATCTATAAAATTTTCCCAAAACGGATCACTTTGGGCAATTTTGAATCCGTAATAACCTAAACCATTCGACCATTGTGGTTCGATAGTTAGGGTACTATATATTTCAGGCCCTAGCGAAACGCAAATTTTTTGAGATCTATTCGGATTCAATTTATTCACACTATAGACCTTAATTCCATTTCTGGAAACATCAAAAACTTGAACCATTTGAAATGGAAGCAAATCTCTAGACAGAAATTGACCTGTTGATTTTACTTCGAAGCGTCCCTCTGTTCTAAAAAAATTTAGAGTCAAAACATTATTAGTGAAACCGGCAAAGATGTTCTGGTATTCTGATTCTTTATATTGGCTTTTAATTATTGTAAGTTCTTCCTGAGTTAGATTTTGTAAGGTATTCGTTTTTTCCACAAAAAAGTAATGAAGTAATTCGGGAGTTAATTTTGGATCCGAGATGCTATAATAAGTTCTATCTGGAAAATGAAAATTATCTATTTTTGTTTCAATAAAATATTTATAGAGATTTTTTTCGTCAGGATAGGAATTGTATATTTGTTTATATTTCTCTGGAGCCTGGGATAAATCTAGGTATTCAGCCATAACCGTAGCTCCGTTTGAAAATTCATAGTTGTGTACAATCCGATTTTCTAATATTTCAAAATTGAGCATCGATTCGTAAAAGTGGCGGCGAAATGGTTTAATCACAATGAGTTTAATATCGATGCCAAAAAAACTTACGGAATATTCGTATAGAAATTTCAGTAAACCAAATAGTAGCGTCCTGTGGTCATTTTTATACGTATCGCATACGCAAAGCGAAGATATTTCAGCTATTCTGCGTCCTTTTTTGGTGAATGAATTGACATCATATATTTTTGAAATAGGTAATCCAAACGCCGTTAGTCTAAAAATAGAAACTGTTGCCACGACAACATCATCTACTGTTGCAATCAGCATACTAGTGCTTGGCAGGGCATGGTAGGCAGTGGCTCGCAATCCGGTAGAGTTGGGTTTCATAGATCCACTGGCAACATAGGCTTGATAAAGCAGCTGATAGGCTTGTTCCATTTCTGATTTTGTTTCTGCCAGTTTGAATTTTAAATTGGGCGGCGGGAAATAGTCTAAGCAGACTTTATTTCTTAATATAAAGTCTCTCAGGCTGGTTGGGGATAAATCAAAAATTTTAGAAGTTAAATTTTTTTTTAAACGACGCCATTTTTTTTTCATTTTTTTTGACTCCTATTTTTCGGCGGTAACTAATACTATACCGCCAGATAAGAAGTATTTTCTTGAGCTGGTGTGTATTACTTTTTTATTTATCCATTCGTTTAGTTCGCCAGTTTTTCCCACAAGGTCCGCTTTGAATCCAAATAGTAATTTGGCCAAGGATTCAAACGGGATGTCGTCGCTAGTGAACATTATCACTTGAGACTTAATTTTGCTGAATCCCAGGTCCGCTAGAAGCGAAGGGATCTTTCTACCAACTAGCCGATCTCCACCCCTTTTTTTCTGAAGGTCTTGTGCTTCAAGCAATAGTGAGTTTATAAATTCATCTTGAGGAAACTGAAGAACGAGTCCATCGTCAGAATCAACCACACAAACGATTCCATTTTTTTTGAGACATTGGTGCACTTGTTTGAGTGCTTCTTGTTTATTTTCTATATGCTGCAGGACGAATCTCAAGTAAGAAAAATCTATTGTTGAATCAAGCGATTCTAAGTAACTAGTGTTTGAATTATTTAAAGTTAGAAACCCGAGTGCCGGAGGATTTTTAATTTTTTCGGCGCATATTCTTAGCAGTTTTTCATCATTGTCGATACTAATGACTTTTCCTTGGTTTGCGAGTTCACATAAAGTTGGAGTCACGAATCCAGGGCCACAGCCAAATTCAAGAACGCTATGATTCGGTTTTAGTCCGGCCTGTTTTAGCAATTTCACTTCTAGACTTTTCATTGTGTTCGCCTGAGCTTGAAGTCTTTCGAGTTCTTGTTTCGTATCATTTAGTAAATCTAGGGTCATAAGAAGTCCTTACTTTATATGCATGGTTATTTGGGTTCTAACATCAGCGTAGTGTTTTTTGGCGAGGAAAATTTTAAGACGCTGTAGAAATCCTCGGTTTCCAAAACGTAACTTTGCCCTTCGATATGTGCCAAGAAATAGATCAAATTGGGTGTAAAAGGGAGCTTCGAATAGCGAACGTTTTTTTAGGATATAAAAAAGAACTTCCGCAGCGACAAGCGATGCGCCAAGACCACACGAAAAGGATATCGAGGGACCGGTTCCACTTGAGGCCAGATTTTTTTTATCGAAGTTTAAGTATTTAAGATGCAAACCCGAAGGGGCTATGCCTAACGCAAAATGAATCATCTGGTCAAATTTGTCCATTCCTGGTTTCCAATTAAAAAAATCGTCTGAACTCATCGATGTTGGTGTAAATGAGTGAAGAGTAGCCGAGTACCCAAGAGGAGCCGACAGGATAACAGTTTTTTTCTGGGTAGTGCATGTATTGTAAAGCAAGCGTCGAGCTGACAAGCAAAAAAAGTCGAGTGAATCCACAATGACATCACAATAGTTTACAAATTCTGATACATTTTCGGCTTGAATTCCCGAGTTAAATTCAATTATTTCCACTGCGGGATTTATTCCTTTGGCCATTTCTTTCATGATTAAAACTTTTGGCTTTCCATAGGAATTTTCATTTGCACCTATTTGTCTATTAGTATTGGGTTTTTCAAATAGGTCTAAATCTGCAATAATAAATTTACCAATTCCTGTTCTGACTAAATTTATAAATGTTTGCCCACCTAGTCCGCCGAGGCCCGCAATTCCTACTGTAGTATTTATAAGTTTGCGTTGTTCTTCTTCACTTATAATTCCTATATTTCGCATGAATCTTTGAAAATAGTCTTGTGAGTTGTCCAAAGGGTCTCCACTTGCAGTATTTTTAAGTTCTATCGGCGCTATCGAAATTCGCTAGATTTTTAAATGATTAAATTGTTGAAAGTATCCAAAAAAGACTATTCTGAAACTTAAATAGCGACAAACCGAATACCTAAAGGAGTTTCGCTACGAACTATTTTAGTGATTCGATCTGACTTTAATTTCAAATTTTACTTGAAGTAAAAAGAACAGAATTAGTAAAAATTATTTCGGCTTTCTAAACCGAGCTGATGCAAGAGGCTCTAGTGCTGGTAGACAGGATTTGTATGAGAGGTACACGTGAAATTGCCTGTCCAGTAAATCGATGATTTGGTATAAAGCGTTCCTGAGTTTAATCTAAAGTTAATTGTGTTTCCATCCGCGGAATAAAGAGTAGAGGCCTCAATGTCCGCTATGGCACTGCTTAGTTCAATTAATTCCGAAGCGACGGTAGAGTGCAATGTGGAGTTTTTAATAGTAAGAACTACTGAGGTGCTTGCGAAAATGTGTTCAGTGGGGCTAGTCGAATCTAATAAAGCAGAATTGAGGATATTTAATTTTGACGTTCCACTTAAGTAGATATGGTTTCCAAAAGATAGAGAGTTAGTAGCATTTTGTTCTAGGTTTGAATAGCTTAGATCATGTTCAAAGGCGCTGGAATAATAGATTCCCGCGGCGAAATTTCTTGCTTGGTTATTTGAAATTGTAGTTTTTGTGATGGAACTGTTTCCCAGCAAGGTAAGTCCTGCGCCGCCAGATGCTCCTTGTGCTATGGGGAAGGTGTTATTCGAAATGTTTGAATTTGAAATGTCAGTTTTGGCCGCTTCAATATAGGCTCCTGCTCCCCAAGAGTAACCGGCCGCATTCGTGAGATTTCCTGTATTGTTCTGGATATTGCAATTGTCCATTGTAAAAAGCCCCGTACTTTTGTGATACAAGCCAACTCCTGTGACCGCAGAGGCACTGGTGCCTGAAATCGTGTTGTAGGAAATCTCGCAGTTTTTCAGAGCTAAATTGATCGCTTGGCTTTTTAAACCGACTCCAAAAGTGGCTCCTGCTGGAGCGGCTAAGCCGCCGTTTTTAATGGCGATACCATCGATTAAAACCTCGGTAGATGTAGATTGGATATTTATGACTGGGCTTATGGCCGTGCCGTCAGGGTTGGCATCGATAATCGTGTTGTTTCGTCCGGCTCCTTTGAGTGTTACCCGCGAGTTAATAATTAAACTTTGAGATGGCAATCCAAATGTTCCAGTAGGCAGATTTACGATTGAAAGAATACCTGGACTTTGAGAGTTAGCTTCCTCGATCGCTGCTCTCAGGGTGCAAGATCGGAAAGATCAGATGTCGAGTCCACGTCGAAATTTACACCCACTTCAAAAGTAATTTGAGTTGAAATTTCGCTATCGCCATCGACGGTGGCTTGAATAGTATAAATTTGTTTCAAGCCAGGTGCGCCAGGGTTTCCTGAAATAATACCGGTTTCAGTGTCCATATCCATGCCTATTGGTAAGCTGGGGCTTATTCTAAAGTTTTTTAAACTTCCTGTGGTGGTGGGTACAAAATGGATGGATTCATTCTTAGTATAGACTTCCTTTAGAGCCGTATAGTTTATCGAAGGCTTAGGAACAGATGGGGCCTCTTCTGCTACTTTTGAAGGCAATGCTGCGGTTTCAAGAGAATCTATCCGTGCGTTTAATGTACAGCCGGTAAGGATTGCAAATACATAAAAGCACTCATTCCTTTTACCCAGGGATTCTCTACATATCTCCGCATATATAGATATTCGGAATAATGGACTAAATATTTAATTTTATGTTTAATTTTAAAGGAAAAATTACTATTTTAGTTAACCGTAAAACTATTTTGGCAATTTAAGGCGTTTTCCATGCAATTGCTTTAGTTCGCACTCACTAGATAGTGGAAGTAAGCTTTAGTTTTTTCGACGTACTCGACGGTTTCGCCGCCGCGTGCTTGTCCCCATTTTGTATTTTTATAGTAATCTGGCTCCGCTAGCTTAGGAAGGACTGTTTTAAGCTGGTTCCAGTGGTAAGGATTCAGCCCGACCGATTCAGAAATGATAAATGCATCTTTCAAATGACCGATACCGATGTTGTAGGCGGCCAGAGCTAATATCACGCGATCATTGTAGGAAATGTCTTTTGGGAAGAGCTGAATTAGTTTTTTTAAGTAGCGAGCACCACCTAAAATGTTTTCTTCAGGATCGTGAATGTCTTCAATTCCTAAATATTCGGCAGTTGCTTGCGTGATTTGCATTAAGCCTTTAACGCCAGTAAAGCTGCGCGCGGTGGGATCCCAGTGTGATTCTTGATAACATACGGCGGCCACTAATTCCCAAGGTAAACCATATTTTGCTCCGGCACGTTTGAAGTAGCTAATGTACTCAGGTAGGCGGGACTTCGTGCGCATTTTGAAAATTTCAATATCTGATTGGGTTAGTTCTTCAGAATAAATGCGATATTGCTCGTAGATTTTCTGCACGCGCCCTTCGCGCGACGCTTTTTGAAACCAGCTACGCATAAGCGGATTTAAATACTCGTGCTCGCCTGAAATCATCCAATTTAAAGAAAAGTGATCTTTAAGCTTAAACTTGAAATCTAGACTACTGAATTCTTTTAAATGGAAAATGCCTTCTTTATTATTAGTAATAAGACAGTCTGCGTGACCGCTTGCGATTTCGGAAAATGCGCGAGCCGTAGAACCGTTAAGCCAAACTTGGATGCGGGCGCGAGGAATATGTCTTACCAGTTCCTGATGAGTCACCACATTTTTATTTCGCTCGAAAGAAATGATATCAAGACCATTAAGGTCGTCTTCCACTTCGACATCTACTTTCTTGCGGCAGAACACCGATAAAGACGCTGACTCGTAGTCTGGCCCGATAACTTCCGAATGGCTCTCCGCAAAGGCGCGAGGGAAGCGTCCAGCGGCGATATGACCAGCACCACTTTTATAAGCTGCGATCAAATCGTCTTCATTTCTATAGGATTTAAATTCAATTTTTTTTCCGTAGGTTTTGGCAAAATCGGCAATCAGATCATGATCGATGCCTTGGCTAATTTGTTTTGTCTTAGATGAGTACGATAACGGATGCTTTAATATTAAGACTTTAAGCGCCGGAAGTTCCTGCAGCTTAAGAGCTTGTCGATCTGAATAATATCGTGGTCCTTCGCAATGAATTAATCCAAGCAGTGGTAGAACCAAAAGTGTCCGAAAAAAAGGCATAAGGACGCTTGTTAATCTAGAGACTCTAAGGGTTCAAGCCGGATGACGTTATTTGTTTAGCCAATTCGAAATAAAAGCAGGCTTAATGTGCGCGTCAAAAAAATTTACATGATATCGTAACATTTTTTCAATACTCTCGGATGTTTTCGAGGGGAAAAAAATGTCAGAGTTTTCGTATTTTCAAACTAGGGGATGGATCGAAGTCGTTGTTGGATCCATGTATAGTGGTAAAACAGAGGAGCTTATTCGCCGGATTCGTCGCGCTGAATTTGCCAAACTAAAAGTTCAAGTTTTTAAACCAGTGATCGATAATCGTTATCGAGTGAAAGAAGTGACATCTCATAATCAAAACACGGTGGACGCGATACCACTTAATAATATTGAGGAAATTTGGGATCATTTAAGCCCGAAGACTCGCGTTGTTGGAATTGATGAAGGTCAATTCTTTAGTGCAGAGATCTTAAATGTCGTGCAAGATTTAGCCGATCGCGGCTTACGTGTGATTATCGCAGGACTGGATACGGACTGGAAAGGCCAAGCGTTTGAGCCAATGCCAACGTTGATGGCGATTGCTGAAAATGTAACTAAACAGCACGCCGTATGCATGACCTGCGGGGCGCCTGCGAGCCGTACTCAAAAGATTGCCGGTGGCGATTCACAAATAGAAGTGGGCGCTACTGAATCCTATGAAGCTCGGTGTCGTGAGCACTTTATTCCGCGAGTAGACACTCGTAAAGAGAATGTAAAAGAAAGTGCTATCGCACAACCATAAATAAGTTAGTGGGTGCGGTCCTAAGGGTTGCACCAATTACATATTGAATACGTTTGATTATCTAAAGTATTAAAATACACATCTGTTTTTTTGTAAGGTGCCGTGCACGCAGGGTTTACAGAGTAGCCTTGGCCGTCCGTGCGGCAATAAAAATCGGGATTGCAACGGTGATCTGCCGATGAGAATAGTCCATCAAAAGCATAACCACGCGATTCACACGCTTCAGCTTCGGACGTTTCTCCGTGGCAGGCCATAATTTTTCCAGTGGCAGTCGTTTTTATTAACACTCGAATTTTATTTTTCTGATTTTCCGGATTCCAAAAAAAATTCATTGAGTTCGCGCTATTATGAATGAGTTTAATTTCTGCTAGATATTTATTTAAACTAGCGTATTCCGGGTCAATCACCCAGGGAGTCGGCCATAGGGGGGATGTTGCAAGGCGAACTGGGACATACGGAGCCGGCCCTCCAGGGGCGCGGCTAACAACATTTCCGTTTTTCAAGCTGCTAGAAATATCAAGAATTTTTAGTTCCACACGGCTTAACGTAATTTTGTTGTCAAACACATAACCGCTGGTGATGACTGCGCCTGAGCCACCCGCCAGATTATAATTAAAGGTAATATTTGAAACGCTATTCAGTGCCGTTGTCACGGTATTTTGTCCCTGCCCTAATATCGTTGGGCAAAGAGTGGGATCGTTCAAAGCGTGGCGTAGAGTAGAAACAAATAGACGCATGCTTAATTCGGATGTGCTTTGCGCTTTAAGTTTATTCCCCGCTTGCAAGACCTCGATAATACTAAATGATAATAAGGTGCAAAGTGCAGTGAACGTAAGAGCCATTCCTAAAGCAGAACCGCGATTGTTAGTTACAGCGAATACAGACATAGTACTCTATCCAGTCGAAAATGGGTGCTTCACACTTTTTGCCGCAGCTGTAGGTTCTAAATGAACGATGCGGAGATTCTCCCACTTGTTGAGTCGTCGAGCCTGCAGGGCAAGACGTTGTGGCAGTAATTTGATTTGGAACGTTGGAGTAGAAAAAACCATATCCCAGAGGTGCCGCCTGGGCGACTTGGTAGCTGCCACCGATAACACAGTTTGTGTTGGCTTGGCACTTGCCTGTTACGTTATTATATTGTCCTCCATTTAAAGAACACGATTGCTCACCGGTTAGCTCAGAAAGACAATAGCGGATCACGTCGGTTCCATCGACCAAAACCGGAATTTCTAAAATGCGAACGCGTTGTGCTCGATCGGGGTTATTTGGAACGGTTAATTGTGTCTCGATTTCAATTTGGGCGACTTTTTTTGTTAGACTTTGTGAATTATATTTGTAGTTAGTTGCCGGTGTTCCGGCCTTAGCGACAATATTCAATTTTTCGATACGTAAATTATTATTTACAACTAGACCGGCCTTTATTGGCATCGTCGAAAAAATACCAAAGCCTTGGTAACCGTTTAGCTCAAGCGGTGCAGCTGCAGCGGGAAGAGTTTTTGTGACCAGTGACGACTGGCAGGCAGCCTGAGTATATAACCAATCCGAAACCGAGGAAATTAGTTCCACGCTCTCGGTTCCTGCTTTTTGCGCTACGGTGTTGGATTTTGTAATCATTGATACGTAACCAATCCCGATCGCTACCATGCTTACAATACTAATTGCGATCAGTGTTTCAATTATAGTCATTCCTCGATTATTCAATTGCACCTCATACAACTATAATATTCTTCAGTATAGCCGTCTTGTACATCGGCTTCTGACACTTTGGTTGGTGTAATTCCCACAGGGCAAGATTGAGCGCCCGTAAAAGGATTATTGGCTTTCGTCACATCGCCTTGTAAAATGAACTTATCACATGGAGGGACTCCCATAGCTCCCATAGGTGCCGTGCAGCTGTATGTAATAAAGTGTCCTGCATTTTCACAAAATCCCTGAGGAGTGCAGGTGCCAAGTATTTCGTCAAAGATTCCATTCTGAATTCGGCACGATTCGCGCAAAGAGATTTCAGGAATGCAGCCATAAATTTGGGTGCCAATCGTTTCAACCAACGTCTCAAAAAAAACTTCGCGCGTGGGTCTGTAGGCAAGTGTGCCAGTGTTGCTAGCCGCCTGAACTTCCAGTTTTAGTCTGATTTGTAAAGCTCGTCGGGTGGTTTGGCTTGAGTCCCGTTTTAAGATCTGATCGCCTTGGGAAACAGAGGCTAATTTGCGAAATCGAGCTTGTAGTCCATCACCATTTGCGATGCGAATATCGCGTGAAAGTTGTACTCCATTTTGTAAACTGTTAGATCCTGAGGCATTGAATGTTCCTGGGCCAGAATATTTCCAAGGAGAATTATCCGTATTCACCGGAATCGAAATATTTATACCATTCCATACACCAGCCGTGTCTTCGTTGGGTAGATTGAGTCCGTAAAAAGTACGAGTGCAAGAGCTCGCTGGATTATAGTTTGGATCAAAGCCAACAATGTTAAATGTCTTTGGGCTTCTTAGCCATGAGCTAATTGAATAAATATAATCTGAAACACTTACGTCGGCTTCAGTTAATCTTCGTAAATTAGCAAAGCCAGTCAAAGACGAAGAAATAAGAATAGTCATGAAGGACGTTATGCCTATAGCGATCACAATTTCGGTTACAGTAAAGCCTTTTTCATTTCGATTCATAACTGACTTCCAGTTTGACTTAGAAAAATGCTTTTGTATAGTTGATAGATATATGAACGACAGAAAGAATTATTATTTTTTTGCGGGTTTAGTTATCGTCGTCATCGTCATTTTTGTATCCCGCAATAAACCGTCTCAAATTGAAAACCCGCAGGGAAAAGACAAAGCATTTTATTCGCATACAGAAACGAAACCGGCGAAAGACTTTAGCTCGGAAACGGCAAACGCACAAAGCGCAAAAGCAGCACATATAGCGAATATACAGCAGAAAGTGGCTCAAAATGAACAAGCCAAAAAGGACGTGCTAAACAAAAGTAATTCTGAAAAAAAGAACTTTGGTGAAATCGCGTTTTTGGAATATTCAATAAATCCGAAATATATTTTTTTGCCGAAGGAAGTAGACGAGGGCATGGCTGCCATTATCGGTAGGTCTGGTAAACCAAAAGAGTTTATCGCAATAATTGCGCGCAAGGGCGAAACATCAGACAAAGATATAAAAGATTTTTTGCCGGAAATGAATTCGCAACTTCCCGAAATATCTCCCGAATTATTAAGGTCTCAAATTGCCAAAGCGCCAATGCCGACGGAAAAAGGTTCTGGTCTGAAGGAAGGCATGTGGATGGTTTTAAGCTCCAAAGAATTACAGCTTTATATTTTTAGAGCCAATCGTGCGGATGGGAAAGGTAGCTACATGATTGTTAGCCAAGGAAATACCATTGCCGATCCCTCACTAATACAGGACTTACAAGATACGATTAAATCTTTAAAAGCACGCCCTGCTAAATGATAATACGACGCTACTTATTATCATTTTTGTTTTCTTTTAACGGAATGATGTATGAACTAATGCTTTCCCAAAATTTAAGTGCCGCTCTGGGGGGAACGTTACTTAGGTACTTCATCACAGTGGGGTTGTTTACGTTATGCCTAGGTTTTTCAGCGTTACTGTTTGATTATTTACCAGAAAAAATCAAAACATCGTCGAATTTACGTCGTTTAAATGTTTTTTTCTTGGTGGGTTTGATTTTTTTGCCTCTTTACTTTTACTGCTTAGACTATTTTCTTAAAATAGATTTGTATTCATATTCATTTTTTCAGTATGCGTATCATCTGCCTCTGGTTGCAATTGCGATCGTTACGGGATTCGAGATACCTTTTTTATTTCATGGACAAACAGATGAATTGAAATCTAAAATTCTGGCTTTTGACTATGGCGGAATGTTTTTTGCGTGTTTAGCGTTTCCTCTTTTTTTAATTGAAAATTTTGGTTTGTTTGGAACCTTTGCATTAGCGTTGGTATTACAATTCGTAATCCTATGGCAAATTCGGAGATTATTATGAGAGTGGCGTTCGCTGTTATCGCATTGCTGCTATCTTTTTGCAGTTTGAGTTATCAGTTTTTGCTTGTAAAGATGATCGCGCCATTTGTCCAAAATGAAGTTCTTTGCCAATCCGTTACGTTAGGTTTTTTTCTGTTATCAATGGGTATTGGTAGTTACGTAGCTCCAAAATTATACCAAGCAGATGGTTTGTTCGGTCGACTGGTGCGTATTGAATTTTTAATCAGTTTAGTTGCATTTTTTATGAGTTTTTTAGTCTATGCTTTGCAACTGACCATACAGCTGTATGGTACTGAACGATCGCAGCTAGGACCTCTGGAAAAAACTTTGTTTTTTCAGTTTTTTACGTTGTTGATTGGTTTTTTTACCGGATTAGAAACACCATATTTATTTTATCTCGCTAAAAACAGAAACGTAAACGTGAGTTTTAATCTTTTGCTCGCATTTAGCTATTTAGGTGCCGTAATAAGTGCTTACATTACTAGTTTTGTATTCAGCCGCTTATTGTCGGCCTCGCTGGCATTAATTTTTGTCGCTGCAGTAAATATTGTCGTCGGGTGTCTCATGATTATATTTGAATTGCGTGGATGGCGGACGCGATTAGTTAGTGCGATTGCATTTTCTGTCCTTGTGCCTTTTGCTTTTTTGTCTGCCCATACTAACCGCGTATTTGAACAGATGTTCCTGAAAGCATTTTACTATGATTTTAAGTTAGAATCGTTTTCTATGTTTGATTTCGAACAGCATCTTAAATTTTCTCGAGATTTAGAGGATGTGCAGCGCATTTTTACTCCGTACCAAATTATTGATATTTTACCGGAACAAACGCATTTCGCTGACTATCTAAGTTCGGGATGGTCCCTGTATCTTGATCATCAACCGCAGTTTTCATCGGATTCAGCCTCGCTGTATCATGAAACAATGGTGTTCGGTGCGATGAATTTGAACAAAACGGAGCCTACGAATGTTTTGGTATTGGGTGGCGGTGATGGCCTGGTGGTTAGCGAGCTGTTAAAATTTGAATTTGTGAAATCGATAGAATTAGTAGAACTAGACGAAGTTATGATTAATCTTGCAAATTCGGACCCTAGATTTACGGAACTTAATAAATATTCCTTGTCGAGCCCACGAGTCTCGGTTGTGGTTGATGATGCATACAAGTACGTAAAACTTTCGAGAAAAAAATATGATGCTATATTTATTGATTTTCCATTTCCGGTAAATTTTGAACTCAGTCGTCTATATAGTCTGGAATTTTATCGTCTTGTAGACTCGATTTTATCTGAAAACGGTTTTATTATTTTGGATTTGCCATTAAAATATAAAACGGAAGCTATGGGTAGTCCACAAACGGCAATTTCTAGAACTGTTTATCGTGCTGGCTTCGAGAATTTGTTACTTTTCGGGCCTTTGAATCCATTTTTATTCGCGACTAAGAAAAAACACCCTCTAGTGTTTGATTATGGATCTATTAAAGACAAAGTTTCACCACGCACCCTTGTTAATTTGATTGAGGTCAATGAGTTCCATAGATCTCAGATCCAAAGTGATGGACCAATTAATACGATTTACAAGCCGATGGTGTTTCGATGAAGGTCTTGGCTTTGTTTGTATTTTTATTTCACAATGTCTACGCGACTCCCGTATATGAATTTTTTAGTAAAGGCAGCGCCGATTACTATCGATTAAACTCGGAAAATATCGTTGATTTTTTTCATGCCAAACTAAAGTGGCCAACTAACTCGTATTCTGTTTTATTTCGTCTGTGTCGAGGGCAGTTTGCCAGTTTTGGTTTCGAATTTGCTGCTGGTATTAAGGTCAACATTTTTGATATCCATCTGAATTTAGATACCCCAAAGATCCAGGAGGTATCTTTTTATTGTAAAAACAGTAAAGCCGTTTCTGAGCAGATAGCAAAGATTAATAAATTAAAATTAACGAAAGAGGCATATTATTACTTTCGCTGGGATATTTTGAAATCGGAACTAGGAATTTATGCAATCCAGGCGAATGAACGAATTGAAGCCACAAAGCTAGAAAAAGAAAAGTTTGATAAACTGTTACCAGTCCAATTAAAAAATATTCAAACTCAACGAGTAATTGTCTTCGGGCAATTATTAGATCAGCAAAAGAAGGCAGAAATTCATCCTATGATGGATCCGAGCTACCCCGTTCGTTTTGATCCGCTATTGAATGAATTTGAGTTTTCGGTAGTTGAAGTCAGTCCATTTTTCTTTTCCCAAAAAACGAGAGAGGTTTTTGAACATTTCAATAAGACATTTGGAATTATTCCAGATCGAATCGCTATTAGAAATAAAATAACAGTGGCGGTGATACCGTGAGACTATTTCTGTTGGACTGGGTTCGTATGGTATTTTTGGTTCTAATTTTCCTGTACGATAGCTATGCGGCGCTATGGTCCAATGAGTCGCTTTGGCCCATGGGAAAAGGGCAACTGTGGGATTGGACATTCAAGACGTTTGCAAGTTTTTCATTTGCGGGTTTTGTTGTTCTTGGCGCATTCGCCTTTTTGGCCGGCTACAAAAGAGGTAATATAAAAACTACGAATCTGATTGTTTTAGTAGTGTTTGGTTTACTGGCCGTAAGCTTTTGGGAAGGCGGATTTAATTTGGGGGCTATCGCTACCGAATGGGATATCTACCACTATTTAGTATTAAATATTTTATGCATTTACTTAGTGGCATGGCGTCCGAACTTAAAATGGTTCTTGGGACTGCTGGGTGGTGTGCTGTTCGTGCTTCCATGGAAAGAGTGGGCGGTGAACGCCGATCTAGCTTTACCTTTGCAGCGAATATTTACTGGTGTGTGCTTGCAAGATGGTCGAGGCGGTTGGCACCTATTGCCCTGGATTGGGCTGTCTTGGTTGATGTATCTTTTTGGAGACATAACGGTTCGAAAGCCATATCTAGGACTAAAAGAATTCGGACTTTGGGTTCCGTTACTTGGCTATAGTTTTTTCAATTGGGGAGCGTATGCTGAGCCGCCTTTGAGCCTTGGCTTTTACTGTTATGTTTTTAATCAACCGGTGCTCGATTTTTGGCTTCAAATGATTCCGATACTGTTTCTGTTTCGGCTATCCTCTTCGGATCAGGTTCAAAAAATATTTACTAATTACCCAGTGTTACAGTGGCCATCGAAGTTATACATCAATAAACGGCTAGGCCTTGCGTTCTTAGTACACATAATAGTGTCGTCAATTTTTGGCGAATTCGACAGTTTTATGAAACTTTCACAATGGAGACTGGAACTGTATTTTATTCTCACTATTCCTATGATAGAACTGCTTACTCGGTTCGTTGATTCGCTTATAGTACGGATAAGGCCTACACGATGTTGAAATATTTACTGTACACTTTCTTTTCGTTTTCAATAAAAACTACAAATTCAAAATCACTAGACATCTGATTTCATTGCCTTCATTTATTTTCATGGAAAAAATAGCCAGTTTGAGTTATCACACTATGGCAATGGGGAGCTTATATGGCACATAATGTATCTTTAAGGGGTTTGGTTCATTCTACTAAGAATATCACAATTGCCCTAATATTTTCGTCTCAGTCTCTGTGGGCTCAGCAGCCTTCAACAACTGCGACTATAATGCCTGGTAACGGAACAACATCTGCCTCGGTTTCAGCTAAACCTGAAGAAAAGGATAAGAAGTATAGTGGTTCTGTAAAGGTCACAACGTTAGGCCGCGGAATTCAAGATAAAAACTTGAAGTCAAAAGTGGGTTGGACGTTCGTTGAAGCCGGTGTTGATACCGAGTACACTGAATGGTTGGCCTTTAATATTGGCGTCGTCGGTGTTTTCGGTGAGGGCGCGGGGCAAAACTACCTTTCTGACGAAGGCGGTGGCAAGAGCGCACTTTTATTAGATTATGCTGGTGTTAACGTTAAACCGATTCAACAGTTGAATTTGAAAGCTGGTGTTATCGGGTACCAAATCAATCCGTTGTATACAACTATGTCTCCGGGGACGAGCTTAGGGGCGGAACAAAAGTTTGAATTAGCGACTCCGTCGGAAACATTTAAATTTACTTTACAAGGTAACCAAGCCGTTCCTTCAGTTGGTGTGACTAAAGGTTTAGTCGAAGAGGACAAAAATCCATTCTTCCTAGCCGGTTCCGTTATAGGTGAAGTGAATGCTAAAGCCATCGGGACTAAGTTGAAAGTGGCGGGAACACAATTTAGATTCGGCAATTTACCAAAGAGCCAGGCTGCCAGTTCATTGACTGCCGGTAACTCGGTAAACTCTGTAGCGGGTGTTGGCGATGATATGCAATACGTAATCGGTTTCGCAGGTACTGAAACTGCGGCGACTTTGGAAACGGATTGGACATCAAAAATTAAAACTACGGCTCGTGTAGTAGCAATTAAAAATGACCGTATTTCTGAATCAAATGAAGGTCGAATGGGACGCCTTGATTTACGCGTTGTGTTTGGCAACGTAGCTTTAAAACCGTCGGTTACTGTTTTCGAAGTGGAAGCAGATACGACTCCGGCAGGGTACACAATCTTGGCTAATCGATATAACAATCGTAAAGGTCAAGTGGCTGGTCTAAGCTTAGAGTTAGTTAAGCAGAAGGTAATCTTCTTCGGTAACTATACTAAAGCTCAAGAAATTGTGGACAGTCCTTTCTTATCAGATCGTGAAATTTATAATATTGGGGTGGAGGTTAACTATGATCTTTTCTAATAAACAGGTGAAGGGCCTTTTAGGTCTTTTCTTAAGCGCGGGGTTGTTAATCTCTTGTAGTGAGAACAACGAACCACAAGTAAAAGGTTCGAATAATTCGACATTTTACGTGGATGCATTAACAGCTAAGTTTGCAACAGTGGGTGAACCAAATGCTCAAGGTAAGCAAAGCAAAAAATTGATTTCGTTTGAAGCATGTTTAAAAGACAATGCGCAAACTAACTCAGTAAGTAACTTGAAATTTGATATCGTTGCTGGTGAAGCAGCGGCTACTAAAGTTTCAGACTATCGTGGTTGCCTAGTTTGGTACGAACTAGTTGATTTCGATCCAGATGCAGAAGTTAAGAACATTTTCATGTCTCGTAACGTAGTTGCAACTGAATCACATTCAGGAACTGAAAAATTAGTTTTCTGGGTGAACCCACATAAAGATACATTTGAATTTAACCGCCACGGTTCTGCTGGTGCATCTGTGCCAACTGGTCCGGTGACTTATATGTTAAGTCGCGATGTTAAATCTAGCTCTGTTGCGGGTTATGAATACGATATCTATGTTAAGATCAATGAAGACGTGAACAGCCTTTTAAGCCCGATTCGTCGTCAGGCAGAGATCACAGCTTTAAGATTAGATTTCCGTAATATTGATTACACTAATATCGAAGTTGATCCAAAAATGAACTTAACGTTCCCGTATACATATAAAACAAGTTTAGCGATGGATTTAATTCGTCAAGACCTTGGTAACATCACGTCTGAGAAAATCAAACGTGGTAACTTTATGTTCAACTTAGTTTTCTTAAAAGAGATGGCTAAAGTTGATAAGCCAACGGCGAATGACGTTGTAGCTGCGGTTCAATGGTCGGCACGCCCTCGTGGTGATGCGGGTCTGATTGAGGTTCCCATCAGTGTTAAGTTTGCAAATATTGCGGCAATGTCTAGCCGTATGAACGTTTTATTAACGATTACGTCTTTGGATACTCCAGCATTATTTGCTGACCAAAGTTACGATGGTATCGTTAACGGTATCACGGCGAACGAGAATTTAGAGATATCGTTAATTCCGAATGAAAACAGTGCTCGTGATTTGATTGAAAAATATGAAGCTAGTAAAGCTCAAAAGCCAGTTCGTAACTTGACGGCTAAGCAAGTTCTTGAAACCGAAGGTTTTGAAGCCATGGCTAGTTCTTCAGTTAAGTTTACTTCAAGCAAAGGTTTCTTCTCTAAAGCGACAGAATCAACTGTTGATTTAGGATTAGTGATCGATAACTTAAGAGACAATCAAAAGTTAACTGATGTTGAAGAAAAAGCGATTTGTGCGGCTTACTTCCTTGGTAAAATGCAAGGAAACGAAAAAGCGTATAAAGATTGTTTGTCGAGTCCAGCCGGAGTTCTAAGTGCGGAAGTTCGTGAATTTGCAGTTTCTGTTGACGGTAAGCCTTCAAACATCTCTTTTGGCAGAACTGAGAATTTAAAAATCAGCGCTGCATTTGAGTTAACTCAAGGTTCTTCTAAAACATCTGGTTACAACTTAGATGCTAACATCGGCGGCAATGCGGATGCTGGTGCTTCGTTTGGAATCGGAACTAAAGCTGCGCCCGTTAAGGCGGATGTTGGCTTAGGTGTTAAGATCGGTTTAGGCGCTAAGGCGTATACGGCGAAAGCATTCGAAAAATCTGAGAAGGGTGCGAAACAAGTGAGTATCTCTTCTACTGAAGCGGTATCTTCACAACCGATCGCAGTAAGCTTAGATTTAACGGCTACGAAGTGTTTACTAGTGGTGGCGAATGCTAACTACAGAGAAGGTACAAAAGCTACGGCAATGCCGAAAGCTAAGTACTTATGCTCTAAGAGCGCAGTTAAAGGTCAACGTACTGAGTACTTCTTCTTGTTGAATCATCAACGCGTAGATGGCAACAGTTCAGTGACTGATATGCACTCGGCAGTAGTTAATCCTTTAAGAATGTTAGTACGTGGTCAAAAGCCATACGAATTCTTAAAAGACATTTTAACGAGTGAAAAATTCAGCTACAAATTATTGGTTGGTATGAACGCTGATCAAGTCACTGAGGACCCAACTAACTTTATGACTCAAGAAGCTCCATTAATGTTGTCATCAACTCGTAAAGTAGTCCTTGGAAAATCTAAATAGTTATTAAAATATAGTTATAATTCCGAAAAGCCCTCCATTTGCGAGGGCTTTTTTTTTTGGTGCCAGGCCCTAAAATTCCCCACCCAGATAGTTAAAAATCATTCAGACGATTAAAGTGCCTGGAAATTAGTGGTCTACCATTTTTCAAGCTGTTCGAACCAGCGTCATAAAAAAAGTTCGGGTTTAAATCTAAAATTTCAGCAGTTCTCGGGTTCCCATGAAAAACGGGGAGGGCCGAGGTGCGCCTTTTTTCTGGCGCTAAGTCTTTATTAATCCCATCACCATTCACAGTCATTGGTAAAAAATGAGAGCCAGCTATAGCAAGCTCTCGTTTATAGTGTTTTTCACCAACGTAAAAGAAAATTTCCACTTCATCATTTTTCACAATAATTTTATGCACTATTTTTCCAATGATCGCTGTCTTTATCACAGGATCATTTTCATTTTCCAATAAATCCACAATAACCGCCTTAAATTCCTTAAAATCAGCCATCCCCACAGCAGTATTATCCATACTATTTTTATGTTTTAATTGCCTTAAATCATTTTCTAAACCATCTTTTTGTTTTGATAACCTTTCCATTTGATCAAAGACATGCTTTGGATTGACTGACTTTGGTAAAAGCCCAAGCCGCTCTGATAAAGCATCCAGCTGCATGTTGATTTCATAGATCTTATTTTGTTTTCTCTCGATTTCTTGCTTCGGGGTATGAAGCTCGCTTTGGCTTTGAGCCTCTAATAAAATCTCAGTAAAAAACTCTGGGACCAATAAAAAATCTTTTACCGTTTTCCAAATAAGAGGCTCTAGCTTTTCTGCTAAAACCCGCTGAGGATCACAACGCTTTGATTTTTTATCAGTTACATTTTCTAGTTTTGCACTCCAAGCATGATCATAGTAGGCAATCTTTTCTCCGTTGCCATGAGCGGATTTGCCAGAGAGTCTATGACCACACTGACAATATAATTTTCCTGAGAGTAAATAAGGCCATCTAAGCGGGGAAGATTTTTTCCTTGAGCGGTTGTTTTTTAAGATTTCACCAACTCTTACAAAAATATCGAGATATTAAAAATTGTTGTG
>DDVI01000002.1 GCA_002345205.1 Bdellovibrionaceae bacterium UBA2316
TTTTACATTGCTTCAAAACCTAATCTCCAACGCAAGACCACAGCTTCGTCAGAATCATTTTTTCTGCAATTGGCTTCGCCTGAAACTGGTATTTGGTCAAAGTCTGATATAAATTCCACTGACCTATCAATTAAGCCCACAAGGTTTAGTGGTCCTTATAAAATAAAAAACCAGCTCGAAAATGGTTTTGTCATAGAAAGAAATGAACAATCGCTTATTTCACAAAAATTTTTGAATTCACCAAAACAAATTGAGCTGCTTTCCTTTCCAATTGGTGACGCTGAAAAATTACTTCAAGATAAAAAAATTGATCTTGTTCTTAGAAGTCATAATCCTTTTGGAGAAAAACAAGCTAACTCCCATATTAAAGTTCACAAAACTGCACCTTCAACGATTATTTATTTTCATAGTGTCCATAATAACAAATCTATTCAACTGATCGGACAGGATTTTATAAAAGCTCTTTGGAACAAAAATACAGATGAGGCCATACCTGCTGATACTTTCCTGCCTTTTGCGGCAGCATATTCAATTAAACGAGATGCTTTTTTGACGGCACTTCCAGAAAAATCTCATGGAACTATTCGTATTGGTAAACCTTGGACTTTCTACTCTGACGATTTCATTAGGCTACTTACAACTCAGCCACAAAAGTTTCTTTTTTATTAACCATCATGGCCGTGATTATTTTATTGTACCCAAAACTTTTCAAAAAAACTAACTAGAGCGCATCCTCATTTGGTTAACCAACTTTTGACTTATCTAAATAGAATCTTGAGTATTTCATGTCCACATTCAAGATATGGGAAACTAGCCAATCATTTAAGAAGTTCATTAGCTCCATGGGGTCATAGGTTCCATCCACAATTCTGTCTTTAAAATCTAGGACTGTTTTAATAAGTCTTTTATGAATTTCTTTATGCCCTTCTAGTTGTGGATACTTAAATGAACCCATAAATTGTTCTTCCTCTGAAAAGTGATGAATTGTGTAGTTAGCTAGATCAGTAAAAGCATCTATCACTTTTGCGGAACTACCGCCGTTAGCATCTTCAATTTTTTCCGCTAAAAAATTAATCTTATTAATAAGAATTTTATGTTCACCATCCATATCAGCTATCTCCAAGGCATACTCATCACGCCAAATAAATCTTGGTACGGAAATTCTTCCTTCGATGGCAACTCTTAGATTTGAGGCTTCTTGTCTTAAGTCGTTCGATTGTTTTTTTAAGCTTTCAGCAGTACTAGAACTTGTTTCAGCCGCCATGGAGTTTACTTGCGTCGCCTGATTTAGTTGATTGATGGCCTTAGATATTTCACTGACCCCATTAGCTTGCTCCTTCGAAGCCCTGGTAATTTCACTGACTAAATCCGAAGAACGTTGGGCATCCTCGACAATTTCATTAAGAATGGACTCAAAGCTTTTAGCAACAGTGGTTCCCTTTTGTACTTTGTCCTGTGTCTGGTTCATAATAGCTTCAATTTTTGTTTTAGACTCATCAGCAATTTTTTGCACTCGATTTAAGCTATCCTCAAGTAAAGTGGTAATTTCTTTGGCCGCATTACCAGACATCTGTGCTAAATTTCCAACCTCTTCCGCGACCACAGCAAAGCCTTTTCCATTTTCACCAGCTCTAGCCGCTTCTACTGAAGCATTAAAAGATAATAATTTAGTTTGAAAAACAATATCATTAATAACTTTTGTTTTATTACCAATTTCTTGAATCACAGTCAGAATTTCGTTAATGCGGTTATTACTTTCCTTGACTTCATGGTCAACCGCTTGATTAGTTTCACTGATGTCTTGAATCGCAGAAACCAAATCACGCATAACTTCCTGACCATTTAATGCTTTTTCTTTAGTAGCATCTGATGACTTACTTGTGTTTTGAGCATTTTCAGACGACTTTAGCACCATCGCAGAAATTTCCTCAACAGAAGCAGCTGTTTCTTGCAGAGCTGCTGATTCTTCGGAAACTGCTGTAGCTAGTTGTTCTGAGGACAATGAAAGCTGAGATATTGATAAACCTAAGTTCATTGAACTGTGGGAAACTCCTTCGGCAAAGGAGTTCATTGTTTTAATCACAGACTTAATAACAATTTGTGAAATAACTATGCTAAAAATAATCCCACCAAGTAAAAGTGCTAATAATACATATGCATAATCTTTAAGAGTCGTTTTAACGTTTGAAAAATAGCTCTTGCTTTTAGCTTCATATTTTTCACCAAACTTTTCCATGGAAAGTTCTAACTCTTCAAATTTAGAATCAAATTCTTTGCTCAAACTTTCAGCTGAATCAGAATTGTCGACAAGCATTTTTTGAAGTATTTTATTCCCAAGTAAAACATATGAATCAAATTGCATTTGAATGTTTTTAATTTCCGTCAAAATCTCTTCATCTTTTTCGACTTTAAAAAATTCTTCAAATAAGGCTTTAACCGCTCTGAACCTTTATTTTACCTCACTACTTATATATTTGGGACAATATGGCAGACAAAATGTCATGACTAGGAAGATGCGACTCATGAAACGCAAATCAAAGCCATTTGAAAATCGGCGCGCAAAATGCAGATGACATTTTTTAACTCACTCAATACCTTAAAGTACGTTTCGGAGGCGGTCATGAAATTGGTAACCACACTTTGTTTTTCATTTTTGTTTTCCTCACTGTGTTGGTCTCAAAATTTAGATATGAATGACGTCTCTATATTATTGCCGCTGCCAAAGCCAGGAGAAGAGAATCTATTAATTAAGCCCTCGGATTTAACTCGTGATGGTCAGTTATTGTTTCCTGCGCAAATGTTGTTCAATGGATTTGAATTAGATATTGGGTCGCGAAGGTCCTTGCTACATCAAACTGATGGATTTCGAGTCATTGGTATTAGACTGGATCATTTCGTTCGCCAACTCTATATAAATTTGGTCTGGCAAAAACCTATGAATGGAGGAATTTACACTCAAGCGGCCATTCACTCTAGCCATACGATTTCGGATTTACCCGCTTTCATAAGTAAACTCGAAGAGCTCAATCGTCGACTGCGACGAATAGTTCAACGAGGAAGTACGCCCTTGCAGGTTAATCCTACGATTCAAGCCGAGGGCTTTTCAGGTCGTTACTATCAAGAACTAAAAAAAATTATATTGGGACATATCGATCCCGCCTTTCGAGTCACCTTTAGGTCGTCGCGCAAAAGTGATGGCGCTAATGGCTTTGCTGGTTGGGAGCTACCGATTAATCCTAACTTGCCATCCGTGAATCAATTCGCCACCATCCCTGAATTCCAGCCGGTTCAAGAACCATTTCGCAACTGGGAAACGTATATTCCATTTACGTATTTAGAAATTAAAAATAAACTTTTTTCAAATATCGTTTCAGTTGGTGGTTTTCCGCCATTTGCGACCAAACATTTTCAACCCTTAATCGAAGATGTAACACGGGCAGAAACTCTGTCCGAACGAGACGTCTTAGAAATGATGGGACGAGTGTACATGGTAGAAAATCCTAGAATCATTCCTGGCACAGTTCAAACAGAATGCATGAGTTGTCATTTTGCTCAGCCAGTACGAAGTATGACATTAAGACTTCGCCCGGGCCTTCCTTACGATAAATATGCTGAACGATTAGCATTTACGTCTAGCCGCTACAATCTTGAAAACTTGAGTCCGGCCCAACGAAGTAATTTTACCATGTCGTTTGGATACGCTGAAAACACAGCACTTTGGAATCAACGGGTAATCAATGAAACGGCCGACACGCTTGAAACACTATACGGCGGTCGAGCGGCACTAAGTTCCGCTCGACTACGTGGCGCCCACTAAGTGTAAGGGAATTTTTAGCCATTTGAGGGTCATTTTTACCTTAAAAATGTATCTCGTGCTGTTTTAAATAATTCCCTGTTTGGCACAAATTCTGCTCTTTATTTTGGGAGATTATGAAACACATTTTCACTAATCGCCAGAACGCTGGTCTTTTATTAGCTTCCCGAATTAGCCAAATTCCTAAAGTGGATTTGCGGAATGCGGTAATATTAGCAATACCAAGTGGTGGTGTTCCAGTTGCTTCTGAAATCTCGAAACGCCTCGGTATTCCGTTTGATATTTTAATTGTCAGAAAAATTGGGCATCCGTTTCATCCCGAATATGGAATTGGCGCCGTAACTGAAGACGGGATTTCTTGGATGGATCCTGAAGCTGTCGGTTTATCTAAAATCACTCCCGAACAAATTGAAAATGTTTTTGAGCACGAGAAAAATGAAATAACGCGAAGATTGAATCTCTATAGACAAGGACGACCAGGTACACCCCTAAAAAATAAGACAGTAATACTAGTCGATGACGGACTTGCAACGGGTGTCACTGCTCGCGTCGCGATAGACTACGCCCGAAAAAATGGAGCATCTAAGATAATTTTGGCCATTCCCATTTGCTCGGGTCATACTGCACGCCGACTACGAGATGAAATCGACGATGTAATTTGCTTAAGCGAACCCACTTATTTTCAAAGTGTCGGAGACTTCTATCAAGACTTTATTCAATTATCAGATGAGGAAGTATTAGAGTTACTGCCGCACAAACCAGAGAAAGATAGTCACCTGCAGAGGTGATTATAAGTTAAAATCATAAATATGAAAAGTAGGCCACATGTCTGATGTGTTACTCGACATGGCCATGTCATTGGATGGATTTGCCGTGGATCGCGACGGAGACTCCCTGTACCCCGTCGAGGATATAAAGGGGACCCTATGCATATCAAGTACCCGTTTTCGTAGTTACAGAAAGTCCGTCACACTTGGTAACAAAAGGCCAAACTAGTAAATTAAAATTCACGTTTGTTACGGACGGGATTTTTCACGCCATAAAAATGGCGCGTTCAGCAGCAAAGAAAAAAATATCGTAATTGTTGGCGGCGTTAAACTTGCCCAACTGGCGCTTGAAGCCGGAGTCGTTCGCTACAAATATTTTGCTGATGAAACTAGTCATGGCAAAAGAACCAGGAAACGGCTCTGTATAGCTAACGTATTTTAGGAGCTAAAAAATAAAATTGTACGAAAGATATACGGTATCTTTTTTCCACCCATGAGCTTCATACAGACGCTGAGCTTCGACATTATCGTGTGCCGTCTTTAACGTTAAACCACGTGCTCCCGAATCTTTTGCATGCGCCGCACAGGCGCCTAGAAGCTGGCCAGCAGCACCTTTTCCGCGGTGTTCACTGGCCACAAATAAATCATTTAAAATCCATAAACGCTTTAACCAAACAGACGAGAACGATGGGTACAATTGGGCAAAACCAATAATTCCTGCCGCACTATCTTCAACAACAAAAATTACCGACTCGTTGCTATTCATACGATCAGTTAAAAACTGTTCAGCGGCTTCAAGTTTAGATTCTTGTTTGTAAAATTCGCGGTACTTACTAAATAGAACCGCGATATTTTTTAAATCAGATGGTTGCGCAAGTCGTGTCATAGCGTTTTCTATCGTAATTATTTTTTAAACTCACCAAAATATTTAACTTTCCCAAGGCCATTTAAATTAAGTATCCAATGGGAAATCGTACGTCCTTTAGAATCGCCCTTAACGGGTACATTATATTTTGAATACATCATCGTAAGCATCTGCGAGTCATTGGGGCAGGAATTGATCCCAATTCCTCGATCGGCCATAGCTTTCTTCGATTTTTCGACCCCACCTTTTGTAGCGAGTTTGCGACAATTTACAGATTCATCCATCGAATGATCAACGTAATTTCTAAAATCAATTTCAGTAAGGGTTGGTTTCCAGCGTCCGGCCTCGCATTTAACATAAGGACCGATGTTATAAGACCCACCCAAAATATCATCCTTTTTCAAGAGCATGTGATTCCAGAATCGCATTCCATTAAAATTTGCTGATAGGTCTCCGTATGAAAAAATACCGGTCGCCAGCATGTTACCGCCCAGTACCGTTTTTTCGCGGAAGATCCCGTTTTTTAAAACATCGGTTAATGAATCACCTTTAACATTATGGCGTTTGTGATAAATAAGACCCATTCCAAACATATGCTCAAGTTTATCCACACCGATATTAACTTCACCGATACGAATTAAGGGCATCAAGCCAAGTTGGCTTTTGTCGGCACCTGGTCGACCTAATAGAAAACCATCACCGATGCTCCAATCACCGTAGATGGATTCAGTTTTTGGAATTACCCGAGACGGTACTGTTTCGTCATGAAGAATATCGATAACGAGCTGACCTCGGCTATGATTGGCAAAATAATCACGTAATTTTTCGTATAGCTCAAGTTCGCTTTTTACGGAGTCCGAACAATCGCTTTTTTGATTTAGTTCATCAAGGCCCTGTCGCAGAAACTGATTGGCTTTGGTATTTATAGTTTCTGCCGAGTCGGGTAAGGGAATGTTAGCTTTAGAGTAATGATCCGCCTCCGCGGCTAATAGTGGTAGGGAAAATACAACCATCGACAAACATGAAATAAGTGTTTTCATGTCCATTTTTCCTGCAGATACCGTGCTAGCAGTAGCTGCAATTGGACTTTAACGGCCAAACAAAATGTCGCCGTTGTAAACAGCGAGCCGCTTTTACGCCTTAGGCGGGTTCAGCTTGGTTCGACTTTTTTCCGATCCGTCGTTCATATATTCAACTTTTTCGACCGGTTTGCCAATTTTAGCATCGTAAATTACTTTCTCTTTACGTTTCCCATTAACCCAAATTTCGTCTTCTCTTCGATCTATGGAATTGATAGTGACCTTGCCATCGAGTTCACCTTTCTTGAAAGTCGAATCGTAGTCCAAAACACCTTTGCTGTCATAGCTGCGATATGGGCCATCCATCTGACCCCAATAGTCACTGTATTCATATGAATAACCGTACTCTGATTGACGAAATCCTTTATCGTCAAATCGTTCAATTCGTTCTTTTCGAATATGCTTGTCATAACTAACTTTCAAAATTTCCGAAAGCTTTCCATTTTCATAATACGATTCTTTCTTTTCCAATTTACCGTCTTTGTATTGTTTAATCATTTCGGTTTTTCCGCTTTCAAAGAAATCTTCACTCTTTATCGGAACCCCTTTGGCATACACTAATTTGGTTTTAATTTTTCCACTTTCATAATTCCAAATAGCCTCGCCATCGTAGCTGCCATTTACCAGCCGCGCTTTAAACTTAATTTTACCATTAGAGTATTTGGTCTCGATTTCGCGATTCATTTCTTTGAAGCGCTTACTAATTTCTGTCTGTAAATGTTTTCGAACGGCCGAGTCGTAGTCACCATATTTTAATCCTAGGCAATACCCAAAATTAGAACCTGTTTCGCCATTTTCCCAACAATTAGGAAGAACTTCTAACACGTTTCCTTTTTGATCCGCAAATAATTCAACACCGACTTGTTTTCCATTTTCGAAATACTTTACCATCCAAGCTTCTTTAATATTTTTCCAGCTACGACTCTTGGAATAGTCTTTCCGTTCGCCTGTTAATTTACCGTCGGTGTAAGTTGCTTGCAAGTATACCTGATTCATGAAATCACGGCAGATCAAAGGCCCATTCAAGTTTCCATTTGAAAACTGTGCTTCTCGCAAAACTACCTTTGAGTTATCTAAAGCGCGACACGTTTCTTTACCTTCTTTTTTGCCAGCAACGATTTTTACTTCACATCGCTTTTGCTCAGCATCTTCTAAAAAACAATCCTCATAACCTTTTTCTTCTGAAAAGGCATATTTTGAAAAAATAAATGAAACTAGTATTAATAAAAGGATTCTCACTATTGGCCCCCGTTATACGCTTTAGATGCTTTTTCTAAGTCCGCTTGATATTTCTGTGACATCTCTGTCATTTTTTTGCCTTTTTCTTCGGGAGATAAACCGCTACCTTGGATTTTTTTCATTTCAGATTGCATCCATTCGGTCAGACGTTTTGTTTCTGCCTGAAAAACTTCTGCTTTTTTCTTTGCATTCTCATTTGTCGCTGCCACTGTGGCCTTGACCTGTTCTTGTTGTTTCTTTTGCTCTAACTCACGGTCCTTTTCGGCACGCCGACGTTTTTCTGCCATATCAAGTTCGTGGACTCGTTTATCCTCAATTTGCTCGTTGCGTTTTGCTTGTTGAACTTCTTGTTTGGTTGCGGCACCAATTTCAAAAATGGATTTCATTTCCTGAGTTACAAAACCAGATACGGCGGGACCCTTGCGATCACTGCGCCAATCGTTGGTTGGATCCATCATGAATTTTAAGACGCCGGTTTTGAAACTGATAGCTTGTTTGTCTACGCCAGTACCAACACATTCAAATCCTTCCACTGTGTTGAGTAACTTTTTTGCCTGCTCAAAATTGGCTTCACAATATTCAGTAAAAAACGCCAGTGGCAGCATGCACGCATCGACCGAATAGGTATCTTTGCCAGCCAATATAGGCTCAAATGATTTCCAATCAATATACAAACTTGGCTCGCGACCACAAGCTTTATTGATTTCCGTAAGAGCCTTGTCCAGCTGGTAAATCATCGAGCTTCTTTTACGACAAATTTGATGATCTGTCAGACACGGACTCGCCAGGGAAAAAGTGTCTTGAAATAGAACAAACCAGATAAATATAAAGCGTTTCATATAGTTCCTTTGTCTGGGATTAACAAATTTTATCGATTCTCTTACAAAAAAGGGTATAATAAAATTATGCTTAAAAGATATTTTCAATTCACACTTGTTTTAGGTCTATTTGGACTAATGGGCATAAGCTGTAGTGGCGGAAAAGATGAAACTGCCTCTAGTAGCAGCTGTACGGATGTAACTGAAACCCTGGGTTCACCGAAAACTATCGAAGAAACGGTCGCTCTGATCAACGCCCTACCTAGACCTCTGTCCCTAGGGTGTTTTTTGAATTCGCTTAAAGCACCCCTAAAAGTCATGGCCGTTAATAGCTCGGGTAGTGCGCAGCCGGCAGTCGATAATGCTAATCCGCGAATTTTTATAATTCGAAATAATTTAGTTTTAAGTGTCGCAACCGCCGGTGCGGGTAAATCTCTTTTGGAATTTGGTGAATTTATTAGTGGTAATGAAAGTTTCAAAGGTGAATTAGCTTTCCCAATTGAAGGAACTGTAACCGCAGATCAGATCATCTCTCAGATGGCACAAACATCGACATCTTCCACGTGCGCCACATGCCATGGCGCCGAACGAAAATTGCAGCATGGAAATTTAGGTGCGCTATGGGCATCGAATGTTGTAAGACCTAATACGGCTCAAAGAGTGGTATATCCCTACTTACGCGCGCAAGCCTCTTCGTGCAACGCCGAATTAACTCCACATCGTTGTGATATTTTAAAGGCGATCTATACAAAGGGACAAGCTGAAGACGTTGACTTTCCTTATTAGATATCCCAGCCAGATCCGGGTTGGGTACGAAGTTGATTTTCTTCCTCAAACATCTTTTCTAAATCTTCGCGAGCTTGACGAGCTTTTGCCATGAATTCTTTTTCGTTTTTGCGTTTTGAATGCATGTCCTTAATAACTTCTAGGTTATGACGTCTAAACATTTGCGCGCGCTTAACACTTTCATAGGCTGACCAGCCCAAACCGCGTAGTACATCGACGCCCATTTTTAGGGACGCTTCAAATGTTTCACGCTCGATGCCGTCGATATCTTGATCAATTAAATCATACACATGCTGAATATTTCTAGCGCGAGCGTAGATCTTTAAATGGGGGAAATGTTCTTTAGCAAGCCTAACCAATTTTAAATTATCATCCACGTTATCAATGGCGACTACTAAAACTTGGGCTTTACGAATTCCCGCAGACTCTAATAAATCTAAACGAGTTGCGTCGCCGTAGTAAACTTTAAATCCGAAACGTCGAAGTAATTCAATTTGATCGGGCTCGTGATCCAATACAGTTGCGGTAATTTTATTTGCATACAAAAGACGTCCAATAATTTGCCCATAACGACCAAAACCAGCGATAATGACTGGATTTTCTTGTTCTTCGATAATATCTGGTTCAACTTCACGGCTCTTTTCAAAAAAACGCGCAATGATACGATCATAAAAGAAAACTACCAATGGTGTCGCAAGTAAAGTTAACGCAACAATTGTAATTAATGTTTCGCCGGTTGTGGTATCAAATATATTAAGTCCCGCAGCTGCCCCTAAGATTACAAACGCAAATTCCCCCACTTGCGCGATCACCAACGAAAAAAATGTAAGCTGTGATTTGGGTAACTTAAAAATATATCCAACAACAAAATGAATCGCAGTCTTTAGCGCAAACGAACCTAAAACGCAGCCGAATATCAAAAGCGGAGATTCAAATATAATTTTCAAATTCACCGACATTCCGACCGAAATGAAGAATAGACCCAACAACAAGCCTTTAAATGGCTCAATGTCTGTCTCAAGTGCATGTCTGTATTCGCTATCCGCTAAAAGAACCCCGCCCAGAAAGGCTCCTAAGGCCATCGAAATATCCAAATACTGCATTAGAAACGCCATTGACATCACAAGTAGCAAAGAAAACGCAGTGAAAATTTCCCTCAAGTGAATACTCGCGATAAATCTAAGTAGTGGTCGTAACAGCAAACGGCCTGCAACTAAAACAGATAAAATTATCACGACTGTTTTGACGAAGTTTACAATTTTAACATCTGTCGATGCTGCGGCTTTACCATCTGCCAGTAGGGGCAAAATACTTAACATCGCAATAACGGCGATATCTTGAAATAACAGAATAGAAAAATTAGCATTTCCGGCGGCTGTAGTTGTCGAATTTCGCTCGTTTAGTATTTGCAAACCCATCGCCGTTGAAGATAATGAAAACGCCATACCAATCAAAATTGAAGCGGGTAGCGACATTCCAATAAAGTACGAAATACCGGTGAATACCAAAGTATTCAATACAACTTGAGCCGTTCCCATTCCAAAGATAGGAATACGAAGCGACCATAGTTTTCGAGGATTCAGTTCCAATCCGATAATAAACATGAATAGGACAACGCCGAACTCCGACAAGTGCATGGTTTCTTGAACATTAGAGATTAATTTAATTCCATGAGGTCCGATAATAACACCGGCGATCAAATACCCTAAGATAGACCCAAGACCGAATTTTTTGGAAAGTGGTACACAGATCACTGCCGACACAAGAAAAACAATCAAGTTAAAGAAATCGTTAGATCCGTGACCGTTCACAGGTGGCCTCGCTCAGCAAAAGTACTCATCAAATCTTTTAGTTTATTTGCATGCACATAAATTTCATCGTGCCCATTCTGCCTCGAAGAATGTAGCACATGCGGGGGATTCCATTTCATTCCACACAATGAGCACATCTGTTCATACGACCGCATAAAATCAGTCACAGGAAATTTATTCTGTCCTTCTGGGGTATACGTATCAGCTGATCCACCGGTAGTTATCGATAGAAGAAACTCTTTCCCAGCTAACTCTTTTCCGTTTTCGCCATAAGCAAAACCCGTTTCTAAAACTTCATCCTGCCAAAGCTTTAACAAAGGCGGCATATTGTTCCAATAAAACGGATGCTGAAAAACAATCAGGTCATGCTTGCGCAGAATTTCTTGTTCTTTTTTAATGTCGATACTGAAATAGGGATACGTTTCGTAGAGGTCATGAAAGGTGACGTGCGCGAGCTCCTTAACATGACCACATATGATTTTATTGGCGACCGAACGATTTAAGTACGGATGCGCCAATATAAATAGAACCTTTTTAATTTCTAAACCTCTTTACCGATAATACTCTTTAATTTTGAATCTGCGATCAAGAAGAATAATCCCACTGTTCCGCCCAAAACTGCGAATACCATGAAGAATGCGTTTTGCGACATCGAAGTATATAACATTCCCATTAAACCCGCTAAATAGTTCCCCAAGAATGAAGACGCTAACCACATCCCCATCATCATTGACATGAACCGGGCTGGTGCCAACTTCGTTACAAAGCTTAGACCGATTGGCGATAGGTACAATTCACCCATTGTAACAATCCAAGTTGCAAGAGCTAGCCAGAACAAGTTCGTCATTGATTTATCGATAGTGATAAAGTTTGAAGCTAATGGAATAGTCAAGAATGCAAATCCAATCAAGAAGCAACCCGTAGCCATCTTTCTAACTGAGCTTGTCTTACGACCACGAGCACCCCAATAGTTCCACCACATATCTAACAATGGAGCAAAAATGAAGATGAATAAAGGGTTCAATGATTGATAATTTTCCGCCTGTAGCCCTAAACGAGCCCAGTCCGCTTTATCATCGGCCCAGATTTGCAGAGTGTTACCTTGCTGTTCAAAGATCGCCCAGAAAAACACTGTACCCATACATAACGTAACCAATGCCGCCACTTTTTTGCGATCCATTTCCCCTTGAACTTGTTTGATACCCCAAACAACTGCCGCAATAATCGCAATAACTAAAATAATTTTAAACGTCATCGGAATCATCAAAATCAGAATGAATGCAGCCATTGAGCCCAATAAACCGCCGACCGTTTTCCACAAGATTCCATTTCTTTCTTTTTCTGGAGCCAATGCTGATAAATTTTCCGCTGGCAGAAGTGTACGACCAAAGTGGTACATTAATAGTCCCACTAACATCCCGATACCCGCTAAGCCAAAGCCTACGTGCCAAGGAGTTCCAGGATCTGTTACACCCATTTTTTCACAAATCCATACCGCAAAATTTTTGCAAAGGAATGGAGAGAAAAAGGCACCCAAGTTAATACCCATGTAGAAAATAGTGAATGCGCCATCACGACGATTATCGCCATCTGGATATAATGAACCTACTTGCGTAGAGATATTTGGTTTGAAAGCACCGTTACCAAGAATTAAGAAAAACAATGCGGGAACGAAAAGGTTTTCAAACGCCATCAAAAAGTGACCGATCGCCATCAAAGCACCGCCCACGTATACGCTCTTTCTACGCCCCCAAACTCTATCGGCAAGGATACCACCGAAGTAGGGAGATAAATATACAAAGCCTGTGTATAATCCATAAATTTGAGACGCAAACTGCTGAGTGGCCATTTCGCCAAATCCGGTTTCAAGGATGAACTTCAGAGTATCAAATCCAAGAACGCGAGCCATTCTTTCTGGATCAGCCATCAAATATTTGATCATGTATAAAGTTAAAAGTGCGCGCATTCCATAGTAAGACATGCGTTCCCACATTTCAGCCAAGAACAATACAAAGAGACCCGCCGGGTGGCCGAAGTACTCTTTACCACCAAATTTCTTTTTTACCCATTCAGACATTATTCCCCCTCAGGATTTTTTGGACCCCCGAGGATTAGCAAAGGCCAATGGGTTGAGCAACTAAATATTCGGAAAAATAAGGAAAAGTAAGTCCTTGCGGGGGCCTCGATATTCGAAGAAACTAGGTTCATGCATGCTCTATTTAGATTTCCGTTCGCTACGTCTTTGATAATGGTGTTCCTGTCTTTACTTGGAGTTTATTTCGGTCAAAATTATTTTGCGATCATCTTAGTTCTGGTTTTGCATCCTATACTAGATACGCTTATTGGTCGTAAACAGCCACTGGCCCGGGGGCTAAGCCCACTATTTTTTGATCGTTTTCTAATACTCACCGTAGCGGTGGTCTACGCAGTATGGGCCTATTGTTTTTATTTCTACTTACAGGCGCCGACGTTTGCACAGTCCCTTTTAATCGCCTTAACATGTGGCTTGATGATGGGGTTCTTGGGTATAACTACGGCTCATGAACTGGTTCATCGACCCGAAGGCCCTCTTAAATGGGCGGGCTTCCTAACTCTATGGATTTTGAACTAGGGTCACTGGGGCGTTGAGCACGTCTTTGGCCATCACAAGAATGTAGCAACTCCGCTAGACCCCGTATCGGCCAGAAGAAATGAAACAATCTATTTCTACCTAGTACGTGCGATTGGTGGTTCATTCTTACATTCGTTTAGTTTTGAAAAGCAGAAATCATTTCTAAAAAGTAAAGTTAGGCTTTCTCTGTTGATTCAGTTACTGATGAATCTGTTCGTCTTTAGCTTTTGGGGTGTAAATGGTTTAATTTTTCATTGGATCCAAAGCTTGGTTGCGATCGTGTTGTTAGAAGGAGTTGAGTATATCGAACATTACGGCCTTGTTCGCAACAAAATGGACAACGGTTTATTTGAACCTGTAAATGAACGACATTCTTGGGACTGTGATTATTTTCTAACGAACGCGGCTTTGATCAACTTAGGTTACCATGCCCATCACCATCAAAAGCCCCTGGTTCCCTATCAAGATTTGCACAACAAAGTGGGTAGTCGACTCTTGCCTCTGGGGTACTCGTCGATGTTGTTATTGGCCTTTCTTCCGCCAATATACTTTCAATTCATGAATAAACGCATAAACTCTGTTTAGATTGAGTCCACATAACTAAATGATATAGATAACTATTTTAAAAACTGTATTTACTGAATCGAAGTTCGTTTTTGGAACTGGTTTCATTGTATCTTGAAATGTTTCTACTTTTTTAACTCCCCATTTGAAGCTTATAGATTAAAATGTTTTATATAATCCATAAGTTATTTTAATCAAACAAGAAGGAGAACTTATGAAAACATTAATCACATTAGCCGCACTCACATTAGTTTCAGTAACATCCATGGCAGAATACCGCGTAGGTCGCGTTTTACATCAAGCCTGTGGTAAAAACGTTGAGGCTTCAACTGCGTATTCAAAGCGTTCAGGATATGTAGACTCATTCTGCATGTCTTCAATACAGGGCCTTAACGCACAAACGCCTCTTTATACAGCGTACGTAGTTAGCTCGAACCAAAGTGCGGCGTACGTATTTTCGCAAGTATCCTTGAAGCCAGTCACTGTTTTACCTAATGGCGTAAAAGTTCCTCCATCGAATTATCAAGTTATGGCACTAGAACTTCAAATTATCGGAACCGTAGAAAAAGGCATGTTTAATAAAATCTATTTCGTACGCGCGCCAGAGAAATTCACTCTTTACGTAAATGCGGATCGAAAAGGCGCAGCGGCTTCACTATCAGGTTTCGTAACTCCAATGGGGAAAGGCTCCGGTTCATACCCTCTAACGGTTTTAAAATTTGAACCTGTATTTCAAACTATGTAGTTGATATCTAAAAACGATTGGATTTTACAAAAAGTCCGAATGAATTTACGGCATCTTGAACTCCCGAAAGGAACAAGCTGCCGTATGTCTTTCCATAGAAGCTGTTACATGTTTCGTAACCACCTCTAGCAAACTCTTTATCCGTCAGAATATACCCGAAATAAGAATTGGCTAATGCCAATACCATCGGATTTTCAAATTTATTATCAAGGCTGAATTTTTCAATCTGCGCGCCTACTTCACTGATCGGCTCCCCCGGAATCATGTAGAAAGTAAGCGGGGACAAGTGAATCATGTTCACTTCCATCGGACGATTTAAATCTTTTGGCAACTTTACTCGGAAGAAAAAATTTGCGACCCACTGAAACGGTCTTGGCAGAATCGATCTCATACAAGAACCTAGATCTGCTTGTGCCGGTGGAAGTTCGATATTAAATGATTTCGAAATAACTGATTTTGTTTCTACCAAATTAGTTTGTTTCCAAAACACATTAATTTTATCTGTTAATCGAGTCGTGAACACTTCAATATTTTCCATCGAAGGGAACGACGCAATCGTAGTGCTAAATGATGTTGGCATTGAATCTTCGATTTTTGGTCCAATATCACCCGCCGCACCCGAGAAGAACATAAACGGGGATTTCGTTCGTTCCACCATTTTGTTTTCGACCATAGCTGGCAAATCACCACTCACTAACAAATTATCTGGCCCCAATGCGGTACCGTGAATCGGAAAATTAATAATTGTTACGACTGGATTATTTTTGCTGTTTAAGAACTTAACGATATGTAATTTTGGATTAGTAAACGCACCATTTCGGCGATTGTAAATGAAATCGTTTACCGTTCCAGTTACATAACTCATATGAACTTTTTCTAGAGAGTTATAGGCATTCATTGCCGACTCTACGATACTTTCAGCGAATTGATTAAAGACGTCTTCAAAGTAAACGTCAGTCGCTAGCTGCTGCCAAAGTTTCACTTTCACGTAACCGCCAGGTCCCGAGTGGGTATGGGTCGCAAACAAATTTACTTCTAATGGACGATTGATCAATTGGCGCAGACGATTTTCAACGTGAGCTCTGAGTTCAGGCTCCATCGCGATAACTTCTAACGTAGACATAAAGACTAATTGGCGGCCATCATCAATTACGATGGTTTTAGCCAAAGATTCATTCATTTGCCCCGTCGAAGCCCGGAAATAGCGAGAGTACGAGGCCGCGGATGTTTTAACCAGGCGGCGCTGGATGTAACCGGCCAGTGAAATCTTCTCTGGAAGATTAACAATTTGCTCAGAATAACCAACACTTAGATCTGCAGCATGAGCACACAGAACGGTTAGCGCCGATAAGATAAAACCTAGAATTCCCCTCATATTCATATATAACACTAGTTGAGCTACTCTAATTTTGTCTACCGATTATTTGGAAACCTCGACGCTTTTGTCGTTTGAAATGATTTTTTTATACTCTAAAGCAAAAGGATACGGCTCCAGAGCCTTACTAGTGGCGTTAAATTTGTACATACCATACTTCTCCTTATAACCCACCGACCACTCAAAATTGTCGACCAAGCTCCAATAGAAGTACCCTTTAAGGTTTACCTTTTCGCGCATTTCCAGCGCTACCTTAACGTGCCTTTCCATATAGTCTTTCTTCACGTCACCTTTGTCATCTGGCCAACCGTTTTCCGCAATGACCATCGGCTTCTTATATTTATCGGCCAAAGTCTGAGTTAAGGATCTTAAACCCTCGGGATCAATAATGCGCTCATTCGGAAATGGACTGGCTTTTACACGATAGTAATAGTTGTAACCCAAAATATCGATGTGATCGATGATCTTATCTAAATGTCGGAAGTTAAACTCTTGACCCAAATTATAAAAGTAACCAAAAAAATCCCACCATGCTTTTTCCCATTGAATCATATTTTGAATCGACATGATTTGCAGCTTTGGATCAATGGAACGAATAATTTTTGAAGCCACGATAAAGGCATCCGCTGACGTATCTACATGTTTGCGAAACAGGCTCAACGAATACTTTGCGCCCGGAGGAAAGATTCCCAAAAAGAATCCCGCCAAACTTTGCGCGTTTGGTTCATTTTCAGGCGCGTAGATTTTTACGGTGTCTTTAAATTCCGTCACCATTAAACGAACAAAATCCGGCCAACGTTCAACCAAATTCGCATTCATCCAACCAAACACTTCTGGGTTTTCAGAATCAAAACCCCAAGAAGGAAATGTCCAATGCCATAAACAAATCACTGGCGTAATTCCGTTAGCAATCAGTTCGTTCACGATGTTGTGATAGTGTTTGATGGCTTCCATGTTGTATTTTCCCTTTTCAGGTTCAACACGCGCCCACTCGATGCCAAAACGGTAATGAGTCACACCTAAATCTTTCAGTGTGGCGATATCACGTTTATATTCAGTATACGAAAATACGCCGTCACCTTTAGGTTCTTTCAATTTTCCGCGATCGAAATATACATCCCAGTCGGTTTTAAAAAAGCCCGCTTCATTTGGTTTAGCGCCGACATCTTCAGTTTGATAGGATGAGGTAGATATGCCCCACCAAAAATCATTCTTTGCAGCCTTACTGTAACTTGCCAATCCGAACACAACTAAAAGACTCATCAAAAAGTTAGGCAAAATTCCTCCCCAGAAATTTATTTTGCATGACTAAGGCTAAATTAAAAATTTAGACCAAGTCAACTTATCGTTATGAGTGATTATGATGAGAAGTATAGAAAAAAAGAGTGCGGCTGCAGAGGGGCTGCGTTTTCCACTCTACAACCGCACGTTATGGGGCAAATTTAAATTACTTACTGTAGAAACCCATGCAGCTATTTATGTTAGCTTTTAAGTTTCTGATGTTAATACCGAACTGCTCATTAAACTTTTTGATCAAGTCTTGAGAGCGCAACAATCCATTCATCGTGTTTGGCATTGTTCCTAGTTCAGCCAACCAGTGTTGACGTAAGTATGTATTCAACAAGTTGTACTTTCCGCTTTTTACGATCGCATCCACTACTTCTGTAGGTATCGCTGGACTTACAGTTGCTTCTAACACTGTTCCCGCACCATACTTGTCACCAGATGCAGAACGCTTGAAGAATTCAGAGATTGAATTTTCATTTAAGAAGCGTGAAGCATTCTTATAAGACACCGGAACGATATTAACTTTGTAACCTCTTTCTACAAGTTGTCTTACCAAGCCGTGAGCAAATTTTTCGCGTGCTGGGCGTGTATCATACAATCCCGATGCAATACTGCCCTCTGGATAGATCATGATATTGTTAGAAACACCGCGCTCAAGTTCCGCAATGATCTTTTGGATTGGCAAGTCAGAACCACGACCTACAGTCACGATACTTTTGTTTGTATCCATACGGTTACCAATTTTACCAGGAACAATTTGATCTGTCGCCATTACTAACAAATGGTGAGGAAGATTCAATGAAGCCATCAAGATCGCATCATAGATCGGGTGACTATGATTAGGTGCTATAATGTTCACTGTTTTCGTTCCCAGTGGGTTTGCCTTAACTAACTCTTGTAAACCCTCTACACCAGCCACTTTAGTTGTTACACCAAAGGCACGCGCAAGGCTTTTGAATGTTTCTGAAATTCCTGTCGAAAGAGGCGTTTTACCCTCGCTCGAACGATCTTTTCCAAACACTGCAAACACAAGTTTTACCACCTGAGGGGACATTTTACCTAAAGCCGTCGCGAACGAGAACATACGTTTAGCTTTAGTTTTCCATGTTACCACTTCTGCCTGAGAGGTCACTTGTCGGCCAGTTAATTGATTGTACGCATCGATTACAGTCTTCGCTTCGCCAAAGAATTTACGGAACGGAAATGTGCGATTTACGCCATCCAAAGGAACACCGATATTTTCGCGATTAGCGATGTAGGTTTTGTATGCGCCCTCAGCTGATTTCAATGCAGCAGCGACTTCAACTAATTTTTCGTTCGGGAATGTAACTTTCATTTCCTCGAATAAAACTTTAATTAGAGTCTGAGTACCAATGATCAAGTAATCCATTTCATTTTTTATGTACTCATCCATTTTCTTTTGATATGTCGTCTGTAAACGCTCCCACTCTGCGAAACCTGCTTGAAGTTTTACGGCGCGCTCGCGTTTATCAGCGTCCGGGAACGTTTTTGCATTGATGCTATTGTTAATAACATCACTCATTTCAGTCACTGTGTATTCTTTTGAAATAATTTGAAGATCTTTTTGGATTTGCTCGCTATCAAACTTGAATTGTTTGATATGGCCATCCAACGTGTCCAACATCTTTTCATAATTTTCAAAGAATTTTAAGCGAGAATCTTGAGCCGCATGAGTTTTTTCAAGAGCGTCTTTATTTTCAGCTGCAGAATAGTTACTAACGTTATCGTAATAGACGTTGTTATCCATACCAACAGCCACACGTTTACCAATTAAGCGCTCGAAAGGATCCAATGATTCCGGCTTCACTAGCGCTTTTACCGTTCTCAGCCCTTGATATGGCGACAATGGGAAACGTAAAGGCTTATAAAAGTTTTCCGAATTTGGAACATATTGATAGTGTACCATTTCAGTTTTAAAGCGCGCATCACCTTCAAATAAATTTTTATAATCAGTTAAAACATCTAGCGGGAACGTAGGGCTACGAGGCTTAGCACCTGTCACTAGGCCACCACGCTCTAAAATATTTTTAACTAGATCAGCACAATTAAATGTTTTCTTGTTATAACCAATTCCTTCCTTAACAAAACGCTCGTCTACTTGCGCGATGTATTCTTTCATTTTCTCTTTTTGTTCCTGAGTCACGCCTTGAACTTTGATAGAGATATTATCGCGAGCGTAAGAGTTACCGAATGCATCGGTATGTTCCATGTTGGTAACGAAACGCTCAACGCTATATAGGTATGTTGCGAGCTGAGTTTTATGCACTAATTCTGGCTCTACTCCTGGCGTTGCGCGGCCATTTAAAGTATAGACCGTTCCGTCAATTTTAATTGCAAGGTGTCCGAATGGATTTGTGTCGCCTTTAAAACGTTTTTGCAAATCTGATTTGCCGTAACTTAAAATGATTTCCACATCAGCCGGGAAGTCTCGATCCATAGAACTAAGAGCCTTATCGAAGTTTTTAACTGCGATACCGTTCTCAACACCAACAGCTTTTGAGTCGGCTTGCGCCGAAGTTTCGCGAGTTAACACGAAATCGGTGATTTTATCCATGTTGTACTTAGCTTTAAATTCAGCTTGTTTTTCTAACATTGATTTTTGTTTTTCGGGATTATTTAGCAATGCAACTACATCACGACCAATTGTGTTTTGATCACGGTTAACCACAGCAAGACCCAAATTTTCAAATAGGTTTGCATTATGACGTTCATGACCACCGTACACATCTAGAAGCACGATCGGTTTGTTGATCGCAAAACCTTCAGTAGGCGAAAGTCCGCCGCTCTTAGTAATATATAGATTTGATGACTTGATGTATTTAATAACTTCGTCGTTTTTAGTGAATCCAAGTACACGCAAATCGATATTTGAAGGTAGTTTCGCTTTCATTTCAGTAAGAGCTTTAAAATGTTCCTCATTTTTTCCGCAAATAGTAACTAATTGAAGAGGTTCATTACCAATTCTCTTAACGATACTTTCAACGATTAATGGGAAATTTCCAACGCCTTCACCGCCGCTCATTAGAACAACAGTTTTAACATCTGGCTTTAAACCTTTTTCGTTCATGAAACTTTCTTGGTCGAACGATTCAAAAATTTGAGGATTTATTGGTAAACCGGTCGTAGCTACTTTTGAAGAGTCAAGACCATGTTTAGCCCATTCGTTTTCTAAAGCATCGATACCTAAGAACGTCATATCGATATTCTGAGAAATACGCGGGAAATACCCAGTAAAGTAGTCAGTGTGCAACCAACCTACCGGTGTATTCTTATAGTGACCAGCTTTTCTTAAACGAATCAATGCTTCAGTCGAACCGTAGTGAGTCGTTAAAATATGCGTTGGTTTTTGCTGCTCTAAATATTCAATCATTTGTTCTTGGCTATAGTTTTTTGTTAAGCCATCAACAAACTGGAACCGGGCACGGCCCTGATCCATTTTTGAATTGAACATTTGATCGAATCGATCTGGAGCTTTCTTTACAACAGTCCAAAATAGCCACTCATCAAGTGATGCGCGCCATTTCGGCATAAAATCGCGAATGTTCTTGAGTTCAACAACAACGGTCGGATCTTTAGCCACCAGATTTTTCTGAATAGCTTCCGCCGCACTTTTGTGGCCCATTCCGATTGAAGAATAGAAAATTACCACTTTCTTAGGTTCCGCAAACGCAGTTGCAGTTAACAATAGCAATGCTAACGCAGACATGCGCAGCAGCTTCATAAAATACGTTCCCATAACGTTCCTCATATTTGTTTAAGCTTGCGGTGGCTTACAATGCAGGTGACGGGCCACGTTTTAACCGAATTTTAAACATTTTATCTGGCAAGACATTAGACAGATGCCACAATTTGCACGCGCAATTTACGCTTTTTAAAAATAGGAGTGGGTCTTTTATCCCGATTAGTGACTCAAAGGTGAACTAGTAACTTGAAGATGACCGAGCATAGAAACGACGGCACATACGTACCGGATCTTTGCTTTTAAAATTGATTCTAAAATGCGAGCGCTTCCATTTAGTCATATAGGTTTGCGCAAAAGATTGCATTGGAACGATCAAATCAACTGCATCAATGCCCATCCCAGTGGCTAAAGAAAATTCATTTGGAGAGCGGAAAACATAAGGTAGCGCCGTCGGCATATTGATTCCTGTGCCACGAGCTGTACCGAAGCGTTCGATATCCTTTTCGTTTCTCCAGTTTAACCAAGAAACTTTAACGCCAGCATATGAAGGTAAAGCATATGTAAACGCTTTATGAAAACGTTCTTGAATTGCGAAAAATTCTAAATAGGAATCTCCTGTTTGTTCATTCTTAAAGTATCCGATGCCAAAGGCCCAGTTCAATATCATTCCAGTTTTTTTCACACCCAATCCAACAGCTCCATTAAGTGCCAGGGATCGACCTTTTACATTTACATCACTGATTAACTTGCATGATCTCCAAAGCTCGGCTTCTACTTTTCTAACAAGTTCTTGAAGCTCTTCTTTTCCGATCTCAACCAATTGTTCCGTATCTTTTAAACTAGGACCTTGAGTTTTATCACGTTTAAAAAACTTAATTACTCGGCCTTTAACGACGGCATAACGCCCTAAAAACTTAGACTGGCCTTCTTTATCCATCTTTTCGATAATACTGGCTAAAATTGAATTTCGACGTTTATAGAACTGTTCCATTTCAGCACGTGACAATGTATTAAATTCTGCAAGTAATTCTGGATCCGTGGGTAGTGGGCTAATTTTATAGCGAGTGCCGCTTTCTGCAATCGCCTCGGTTTCAGTAAACTGAACCGTGCCTTCTTGCCAGACTTTTTCGATTTGAATATCTTCGCGAGTAACGTCAGCCGATGGCTCTTCAGCCGAGTAGGCACAAACTGAAAACAAGTTTCCTAATAAAACCAGTAGCAACAGCAGGCGTGAAGTCTTCAACTTTGACGTTTTCATAATCGCTATCCTGAAATGCGAAAGCCGTACCAAGATTAGATCTGGATATTTTACCCATTAAATTTTTTACTGTATGGAATTAAAACGAAACCCTCGGGAGTAAGGAATTTTTTTCAAAGACACTGCTTTAGTGAAGCTAACCGACTTGCGGGGACATCGTATTGACGTTTTAAGCCTTTTGAGCTGTAATTACTAAATGGCTCGTAAGATTACATTTTTCGTCATCACAATTATTTTCGTTGTTTTGGCTACTGTCTATTTTCCGTACATGATGCTCTACGACCATACGACCATCAATAAAAAGATGGAAGCGCTTGAGAAAACTATTCCCCAGATTGAAGGCCTAGATAGCTATCTTGAAAAGGCCGAGGCGGCCTATCCCAATCTACGCAAAGGACTTGGTAAAGCGATTTCCTGGAACGACGTAAAGAACAAACAACAAACCGAATACTCTTTTATCTATATGCCCGGGTTTACGGCCACTCGTAAAGAGATCGCCCCAGTCGTAGAAACTTTGGCAAAGCAATTTAGCGCAAATTCCTATTTTTCCAGATTACCAAGCCATGGTGAGGAAGCCGATGATTATTCCAACGCGCGAACCGAAGGTTTTTTTGAGAGCGCGATGGAAGCAGTTATTATCGGAAACAAAATCGGCAAAAAGCCGATCTTTGTTGGTCTTTCTACAGGCGCTACAGTTTTACAGTATGTGCTGAATAAAACCGGAAACGCGTATGCCTTTGTTACAATGTCGCCAGCCTTCTATACATCGAGCCATTATATGAATGTCAGCTTGAACCCGTGGGTGGGACATTCATTGGTAAAAATGGTTGTGGGAAATCATTATCATTGGAAAGGTCGCTTCACTGATCAAGATCTATACTGGAACACAACTTATAACACCGATATTATACCTCAGATCACGCGTGTCTTCCAAATCGCGAGTAATCAAGACTATTCAAATATGAATACGCCGACGTTTCTAATTTATAATCCAAATGACGACGTCGCTGATCCTAAAATGATGTTGCAAATTTTTGAGCAGGGTAGAAATCCTAAAAATAAAGTGATGACATTAGATAGTCGCGATCTTCACGTGATTGCTGGTGATATCACGTCACCAGAAAACACCCAAAAGGTGATTGATGAAGTCACCTCTTGGATTAAAAGCTTATAGTGCTATTTCATTATTTGAGCGGCTTCCATTGAAATGGCAAGGGAGCCAATTTTCGAAGTCCATCCATAAACGTTTTCCATTGGACAACCTTCCGGTCTAATTTCTAAGTCACTCACGCACAATCTTTTATAAATAGCGCCAGGACTATTCAGACTTTCCGTAGAGTCTTTCTCGCTATGAGTTCTAAGGAAGCCACCCGCAAGTTCGCCACCAATCATGTAAATAACCGGTTCGGCAACAACACCATCGGTTTCTACGATCGACGGGATACCCTCTTGGATAATGACTTCTTCAACCTCTCGGCCGCCTTTTGCCGCTTTCATTTTTTTACGAGCCTTATAGGTCCACTCTAAAACTTCTGCCGCTGATTGGACACGAATAACCGCAAGACCGTATGTGCCTGCATTATTTTTTACAAACGCAAATGGCTTTTGATTGATACCGCGTTTTTGATAGTCCACTTCAAGATCTTTTAAGAACTTATCTACTGCCTGAGACAACTCTTTACGGCTGTCTTCAGAATTTATATCAAAATGTGGAAAGTATTCCGTTTTTACTTGGAATACAAAAGGATCAATTCCTGCAGCGTCAGCAAACTCGGCCACCAATTCATTGTAAAACTTGAAGTAGTTACTTTTCTTGCGTTGATACCAACCTAGCTCACGAGGAGGGTTAATCGGCAATTGAACTGTTTTAGCCCAATCAGCATGTGCTTCAGAAAAATCGTTGTTACTGACAATGATCTGGGGGTTAAATTCTTTATAAAGAGGCGAGTCACCCCAGGCTGATTCAACCAGGACGCTGTGACCGCTGGCGCTCTTGATAGTTAAAGGCTCAGGCAATTGCGTTCCAAATCCCACCCTTACTTTCTTACCGCCGCTTTCAATTAAATCCTTAATCGTAGCCACGTTATCCCAATAGTATGGATTTCCCGTATGCTCTTCAGTAACTAAAAGAATTCTTTGAATATCTTTGCCGTAACGAGTTTCTAAATACTTACGCATCAGATCTATGCTTGTTTCCTTATCGGTCGGGCAAATATTATTAAATCCTGCCGGATAAATATTCGCATCCACGTTCGCTACCTTGTAACCAGCATCACGTACATCATAGCTGGAATAAATTGGGATAAACGCATTCTTAGATTTCAATTCAAACCAATCGCAAACTGCATTTTTCTTGGAAAGAATTTGCTGATGAAGTTCCGTGCGCGTGTAGATCATGAGAATTCCTTACTTGTATTGATTTTCCAAATTTTCGATTGTTAAATTTTCACGAAATATTTGATGTCTAAATGATTCTTGCGTTGGCGGGGTGTATTTGTACTGCGCAAAAATTTTCTCTAAAACGACTTCGTGTACTTGTTCAATATACCCAAAAAATTCTTCCTGCAGAGGCGATTTTTTTTGTCCCTCTAGCGGCTCAAACATTTTGATTGAGTTTAGTAGCTTTGAAAACTCGGTCATTTTTAGGAATTGAACTTTTTCTTCTTCCAATCGGTCCAAATCAGGGGCGGCCCGCTGAGTTTGGCTCAAATTCCATATCCATTGGATTTGACCCTTTAATTTTTTTTGTGCCTTATCTGAAAATTCGGAATCATTACGGTTCATTGAATAAATTAAAAACTTATACGTCATTAAGAATTTTCTAAGTTCGAGAGAAAAATCATTAGACTGCCACTGATTTAATCCACCACCAATTTCTAGGTATAGTTTGGCAAGTGCAGAATTATCCAACGATTCCATTTTCAAATATTCGTTTAAACCGTTTTGTGTTTCTTTGATATACTTAAATGTCAGTTCCGTTAAGTTCAAACGCGAGTAGGCCACAGAAAGCTTTAGCGGTAGCTCGAATAACCGTTTTCTAGGCGGCAGATAATTCTTATTTTTTTCTGCCTCCACTAGTGCCGCCAAAGACTTGTCATATTTTTCTTGGGCTTCGTAAATATCAGCACTTTCGAATAACGCTAAATAGTATATTTCTTTATTTGAACTAAACGTCTTATTTTGGACTTCTTGATTTGTAGATAAGGCTTCAGCTAACGAATTTTTTTTCAAACTTAATTTACTAGAAAGTAAATGTACAAACTGAACATATTGCGAATTAGGAAAGGCTTTAAGATAGGCATCACGTTTAGCTTCAAAGGCGGTAGTGTCTTCCAGTAAAAAAATTCGATCCAGCTCTTGCGCATCTATTTTTGATGTGTCGGGCACTACAGATTCTTCTTTCTTGGCATCTTTTGAAGCACAACCAATAAAAACTATACACGCCGCCACACAGATAGAAGTTATAAGTTTCGATTTTAAATTCATTTAGCCTTCCCTCTACAATTTTATTTTTTGACTCAGGTCAAAAGCAATCAATTTTAGACTGTCCGTATCTGAAATAGGGTCGAGGTATTCTTTTAAAGATACTAAATCAATTTTATCAGAAACCGAGTTTTCAAATTTGTGTAACAATTCCTCTCGATGCCTAATAAATCCCTCAAATGTATCTTTAAACTGATCTAATTGCTTAAAAGATTCTTGGGAGGTGGCATGTTCTGGACCAATGTTGAAATCAAATGTTTTTTCAAATTGTGACTTGTTGATAATAATTTTGGTCAGTAAATAGCCTTGTTTGCGAACTTCTTGACCTAAGTTTAAAGCCTCAGTCATTTTTACTTCGTCTAGGCTCGATACAAGTAAAAATCGAGTGTTTGGACTCACCAATAACTTGTGTACTTCCACGATACGATTTTCTAGTTTGTCTTGCCAGGCGTGAATGTATGAGAAAAACAGTCGGAGTTCTTTTACAAATTCCGAACCTGTCAGACTTTCTAGAATTTGGATAACCTGTCGAGTACCTGTCGATATAATTTGGCTAAACAAGCCGCCACCCTCAGATGTGCGAAACCATTTTGCAACGCTGTCATTGAAAAGTGCTGATAGCTTTTGCGGGGCATTTAAAAAATCGATCGCGTGTTTTGAAGGCGGAGTATCTAGAACAATCCAATCATAATCGCCACTTTCATAGGCGCTATAAAGCTTTTCCAATGCCGTAAATTCTTGCGAACCACTTAATGTTGTCGACATTTGTTGATACAATTTATTTCTAAATATCGGGGTAACATCGGCGCCGGCCCCTGATGCACGCTTTATAAAATCATTAAACACAGTTTGGTGATCAATTACCGAAGCGTATAATTTTCCTTTTAGCTGTATTCCAGGAACTTCCGTAATTTCTTTAGTTCCTTCAATTCCAAGGGTAGTAGCTAAGCGCTTCGCTGGATCGATCGTCAGCACTAAAGTTTTATAGCCTTGATCGGCCAACATGTAACCTAAAGATGCTGAAACTGTCGTTTTGCCGACACCACCGCAACCAATACAAACTACGACTTGAGTTCGATTCATAGTTTTATCTCCGCGGCAATGTCTTCAACAAGCTCATAGGATGATTTGTTATAAATGTGAGGAATCTCAAAAGGACTTAGATTTTTTTCGCGCAAACGGTCGTGCGCACCTTCTTCACGCGCTAACGTGTTTTTCACGTATTTCACAAACTCATTATTCTTAGGAACAACCTCATCTGATTTCAGTGCTGTATTCAATGTTTTATTCAAAACCACGTGAGCCGAAATATTAAACTCAGATTTCAACTGATCATAAAGCTCAATGGTTTCCTTAATTGGAAGTTCTTCCGCAAGGGTGACAATATGATAATCACAAATATTGGGGTCCATTACCGTTTTCATAATGCTACGGCTTTGCTCACCCATAGGTCCAAAACTGATGGCTTGGGCCATACCTTTTGGTGCCCTTATTAAAGCTAAAAAGTGGCCCGTAGCAAAGGCATCCACGACAATCACGTCGTGCGGTGACGAAGGCCCATGATGACGGGGACCTGACGTTGCCTTGCCCAATATAGCAAGTTCCGGCAATCCCGGGGCAATGTGAATTAGGGCGCGACTAACTTTATTCTCGAAAAATAGGCGATACACGGCCTCAGATTTCAAAAGATGAAGGGCGTACTCTTTCAGGGCATCCGTTCCTGCCCATAAAGCGACTTCCCAGCTACTGCGGGTTTTAGTTGGCGCGTATTGAACTTGAGGCAATTGGAAAAATGTTTTGAAAAAGCTTTCATCGCCTAATTCCACTAAAAGCGTTCTTTTACCCGCTAAGGAATATTTATGGGCTAAGGCCGCCGCATAAACCGACTTCCCAACGCCCCCTTTTCCAGTAACAAAAACTATTTTTTGCATTAATTATCCAGTCTCAAAAGAACTATCATAAGTGCTTGATTTTCTTCAACCTGTCACCTAGTATCCGACCGTTTAAACACGTACTCACAAAATACAGGAGTTTTTCATGAAATCAAACGTGGAAAAAGTGACATCTTTACAACGCAAGCTTAACGTGGCTGTGCCTGTCACCGATATCCAAACTAGTTTTGACAAGGTTTATAGAGACATTCAATCTGAAGTTACAATTAAAGGGTTCAGAAAAGGCAAAGCGCCTATGAATACTATTAAAAGTCTTTATTCTAGCCGAGTAAAACAAGATGTAATCCAAGATCTAATTCAAAAACATTATTCAATGGCCTTGTCAGAGCACAAGCTAGAGCCAGTTTCTTACCCGGAGTTTGAATTTGATGATTTAGCAGAAGATAAAGAATTTAACTTCACGGCAATTTTCGATATCCGACCAGATGTAAATCTTAAGAAATACGAAAACCTAACAGTTGAAAAAGAAAAATTAGAATTTTCTGAAGAGAAAATTGATGAAGTTATCAAAAACATCCAAAACTCACGTGCAACGTTTGAAACAGTAACTGAAAACCGTCCTGCTAAATTAGGTGATTTCTCTGTTATCGATTTCAGCGGTGAAGTAGATGGCGCTCCATTAGAAAATGGTTCTGGCACTGATCAACAATTAGAACTTGGCGCAAAACAATTCATTGAAGGTTTTGAAGATGGCGTTGTTGGAATGAAAGTTGGCGAAGAGAAAACTCTTAACCTAAAATTCCCGACTCCTTACCACGCTAAAGAACTTGAAGGTAAAGCCGTTACATTCAAAGTCAAATTGAACGCCTTAAGAACGAAAGTTCTTCCAGAAATTAACGACGAATTCATCAAATCAACTGGTTCTGGTGTAGCATCTGTGGAAGAATTCCGTAAAGTAGTACGTAACGACCTAGAAGGTTCAGAAATCAAACGTATAGACGATGCATTCAAAAATCGTTTATTGAAAGCTTTAGTAAAGGAAAATCCAGTAGACGTTCCTGCCTCTTTACTGAAAGACCAAAAGAATATGCTAGTTGAAGATTTCAAAAAACGCATGGGTCAACAGCAAATGGACGAAGCGACTTTGGCTGAATACATTGCTAAATGGGATAAAGATTTTGAAAAAACAGCGGGCGAAATGATTCAATCAAGCTTCTTAATCGATGCCATCGGTAAGAAATATGACCTAATCTGCAAAGCTGAAGATTTAGATCGCAAATTTGCAGAATACGCTGCACAGACTGGTATTGAAGAAGCTCGCATTCGCGAATTCTACTCTAAACAAGACACACTTAGCCGCTTAACGTATCAAATCACAGAAGAGAACGTTATCAAGAAGCTAATGGAAACTGTAAAAATCAAAGAAGTTTCCGCTAAAGATCTAAAAAACGAAGAAAATTAATTCCGATTCCTTAGAACTTCCCCTATAAAAGCCGGCGCAGGACCATCCTGCGCCAGCCAACGGAGAGTTCAGAACATTAACCTTACCAGCTATGGGTTAACCGATAAGCTTTAAAGCCATTTGATTAGCAGAGTTTGCTTGGGCAAGAGTCGAAGTGCTCGCTTGAAGTAAAATATTATTTCTTACCATCTCAGAAGAAGCTTGCGCTACATCTGTATCACGGATTCGGCTGTTTGCAGCCAAGATATTCTCTTCTTGTACACCTAAGTTATCTACTGTTGAGTACAATCTATTTTGAATCGCACCAAGGTTTGCGCGCATTCCATTTACACCACTCAAAGCAGAGTCTAAAGAATCTAAAGCATCTTGAGCACCTTCTTTACTAGAGAAGTCGATACCTTCTAAACCTAGTGCTGATAACGTAGCTTCATTTTCAGATGAATCGAAAGAAATTACGCTATTTTCTGGATCATTGTAAACGCCTACTTGGAAATCGAATGTAGGAGTTGATCCATCTAATAATTTTGTTTTACCCCAAGTTGTTACGTTTGAGATACGTTGCATTTCACTTTTTAATTGAGTGACCTCTTTATTTAGGAAACCACGTTCAGTGTCACCTACTGTATCAGAAGCCGCTTGAATACCTAGTTCACGTAAACGAACAACGATGTTTGAAATTTCATTCAAACCACCTTCTGCAGTTTGGATCATCGAGATACCATCGTTCGCATTACGCTTTGCTTGTGCAGCCGATTTTGCGTTAGCTTTTAAGCTTTCAGAAATCGCTAACCCGGCCGCATCGTCAGCCGCGATATTGATTCGGCTACCTGATGCTAGCTGCTGCATCGACTTTTGAATCGATTTTTGGCTAGATGTTAGTTGGCGTTGTGCATTTACAGACGCGATATTAGTCGATACTCTCATTCCCATTGTGTTACCCTCCGTTAAGGTATTTGTTTGTTGTGCACCTTTATACGGGTAATTTTTGCCTATCCTAAACGAGACCTCAGTATAGTTTTAAATAATTAGAAGCAATTTTTTCCTATTCTTGAGTCTTTGTCTGTTTCTTAACGGATTTTTCCTGGTCCTTGATCGCGGAAATAGGCTGACTGAAAGGCCAGGGCCTAGACTTAAGAGCCGCGTCTAGTCTAGCTTCTAGCCTTATTACTGGAGACTATTTTTGAGTAACAGCAGATAGAGCTGCGTAGAATTCTTTCTTTAAAGAATTTAAATGCGAAATAAAATCTTTCTTTTGTTGAAGAGTCAGTTGATTAAATTTAACTGACTTCACCTCTTGATCATATACGTAAAGCACTTGAGACAATCCCGACAATACCGTTGGTGAATCACCTGTTGTATCAAGGCTCATTGCTAGTTCATCAAAACGCATATTCATTTGAACGTAGTCTTGTTGAATTTGTTGTATGTGAGGAATCATTGCAGAGGCTTCCGCTGCTTGAATTTTTCCTTCAGTGATATCCTGTTGAATACTGTCAATCTCGCTTGGACTTGTGAAAGCATTTACACCCAACACGACCGACAAGATAAACAGCACAGATTGCAAACTTCGAATTTGATTTTTCATATTATAGCCTCGCGCACTTAGTGTTGTACGTGAGGCAATGCTTGTTTTCTACTGTAGATATTTAGACAGGGGACAAATTTCGGCGTTATTAAAAAACGTCTAAACTTTGTTCACTCACTAGAATAGAAAAAAGGTGATTCATAAACTGATCGCGGACTCTATCGTCTTCAACTAAAATTTCGTGATACGAACCTTGAATTACTAACTTTTCACAGAATCCAGGGCTTGCCGCGCAGATTACATCCTGCCCACGGGACTTTACGAGTGAATCCTCTGTCGCTTGGAAAAGCAATGTGGGAACTTGAAACACATTTTTCTGTCTGCGCATCTTTAAAGACCAATCCAAACTTGTTTTAACCCATCCGACGGTAGTGCCATCTAATGGCAGGTGTGGGTAAATCTTCCAAAGCTCTTGCTCCAAACGGAATCTGAGCCAACTGTGAGTCGAGCGTTGGTCTGGAAATTTTTCATTAGGATCGTACGGTTTCTGCGTCGGAGCGAAGTTTTCAGACTTACCCAACGCAGCCAATGTATGCGCTAAACCAACCGCAACAAATTCAGGATAGGGTGCCGTATTGATCTGAATCATAGGTGCAGACAATAACACGTGATTAAATGCGCGTGGATTCCGTATTAAATATTCAGACGCAATCGCACCACCCATAGAATGGCCGATCAGAATTGAACGTCTATAATTTTTGAGCTGAACGATTGTTTTTATAAAAAAAGTAAAGTCATCCACATAATAAGAAAACTTTTCCACATGCGATTTCCCGGAATCAGAGATAAGTCGATCAGAATATCCTTGGCCTCGATGATCAATTATAAAAATATCGTATCCAGAATCTTTTAGATCATACACTAGTTCTGCATATTTTAGCGCGGGTTCGCCTTGTCCCGGAGAAACCACAATCACGCCTTTTGGCGCATTTACAGCGTAGTGATAGTAGTGAATTTTTTTATCCGATTTCCCAACGAAAAAATCGCTTTTAGATTTCTCTGTTAAGTATGGAACTACGTCCGAGAAAAAAATCTGACCCAATTTATCTTCACTGACAGCAAATGACAGGCGAGCCATTAATAACGAAAAAACAATAATACTAAGTGTCTTCATAGTGACCGAGACTAACTAAAAAATTAAGAAGGTACAATAGGTAGAATTCGAAAAATAAACCTGATGCGACCGTTTTCTTTGATTTCAAATGTTTCGACATTTCTACCTGGCAAGAATTGAACAATTTCTTTTAAAAACTTGTCCACACTCGTAAATGGGTTAAGTACCCATGTAATGCGGTTACGATAACTTTCGGGACACGATTGAACAACTTTTAAAACTGTATTTCCCCCGACACCAGCGATCACTACGGCTCCTCTAACCATTTTCCAATCTAGATCACAACCATCGGATTCGACTAACGTTATTGTTTTCAAATCCATGTAATTAGTGTCATTTAATATTTTCTTAAGAGACGACTTAGATTTATCCACACAATATACATTTGAAAATCTACCCTCTCGCATATTAATTCGGGCAAGCAGAGAATGATCACAGCCAATGTCCCACAGTTCGGTATTCAATCCATCGCTGTGGGCTAACGTGTATATCTGAAAAAGGCGCTTAGGTAGTCTCAAAACTAGAACTAGTTTTTATACGGTTCTTTTTTAGCTTTATCCCAATCTGCTTTATCAAACAGATCTAGAAACTTTTCGTATCCCAGGTCTTCCATTTTTTCTAGAGGAATAAATTTTAAGGCCGCCGAATTAATGCAATATCGCAATCCGCCCGCATCAGCCGGTCCGTCGTCAAATACGTGGCCTAAATGAGCATCCGCTTTTTTTGACCGAACTTCGGTTCTCGCCATACCGTGAGACAAATCATTTTTTTCTACGACACGTTGGTCTTTAATTGGCTTTGTAAAACTCGGCCAACCAGAACCTGAATCGAATTTATCTTTTGAGCTAAAGAGCGCTTCGTTTGAAATCAAATCCACATAAATACCAGGATGTTTATTGTTCCAGTATTTGTTATCAAACGGTCGTTCTGTCCCATTTTCTTTCATAATTCGATATTGTTCAGGAGATAATAGCTTTCTTAGTTCCGCATCGCTTTTTGGAAGCTCGCAGATTTCACCGTCTTTTTTTGCTTTGCTGTTTTCTACAATGTTTTTCACGATGTTGATGTCCTTTGTTTTCTTTTGCTCTTTTTTAGGTTCAGCATAGGCACATAGAAATCCCAAAAAGAACACTAGGGTGGTCACTTTCATATTTAGTCCTTTAGTACATTGTAGTCACTGTCTTTATTTTGTAAGAACTTTTAACGTCTTCCAAGTCTTTAAATAATTAAATGCTTGGTAAACCTGAAAATCTCCTTTTAGCAATTTCATTTTCGGAGATAGATTTTCATCTTTGCTTGTCGCCACATCATTCCACCATGACGTCGCATTAGTCGCCGCATTTTGTTTTTTATCATTTTCGGCAGCGTCTTCTTGATCTTCACGATCGCCACGCAAGTGTCCTTGGATATCTTTTTCACGTGAACCTTTTTGTTTTACGATAGCTTTAGCGAAAGCTTCGGCTTCGATGTCTTCGATTTCGATATCTGGTTTGATGCCTTCCGCTTGGATCGACACACCTTTTGGAGTGTAGTATCTTGCAACTGTAAGTTTAAGACCACTTCCATCGGGCAGTTTAACAATTGATTGCACAGAACCCTTACCGAAAGTTCGTTCACCTACGATCAATGCACGCTTGTTGTCTTGTAGCGCTCCCGAAACAATTTCGCTGGCACTAGCCGAATACTCATTAACTAAAACGATCAATGGACAGTCTTTGAATTTAGCTTTTTTAGACGCCACCGATAGTTCTTTTTCTTTTTTATTACGACCAATTGTACTTACGATTACGCCGTCCGATATAAACAAGTCGCTCATTTTGATAGCTTGGTCTAATAGACCACCTGGATTACGTCTTAAATCGATAATTAAACCTTCGATTTTTTTGTTTTTATCCATATGTTTATCTAGAATTTTTTCTAAATCCTTTGCTGTATTTTCAATGAAGCTCGTCACGCGTACATATGCATAGCCGTCTTCCATATCAGTATACTTAACAGATTTTATTTTCACTTGTCCGCGAGTGATAGTGATATCAATTGGGTTCGGGTTCGATTCACGAACGATTTTTAGAACTACTTTCGTTCCATTTTTTCCACGAATATATTGAGACGCTTCGACAAGACTTAAACCTTTCGTAGATTTTTTATCAATCGCTATTACTTTATCGCCTGGTTTTACACCGGCAATCCAAGCCGGCGTATCTTCGATCGGGGAAATAATGGTTAATACGCCATTTTGAATAGACATCTCAATACCTAAACCGCCAAATTCACCACTGGTTTCTGTTTCAAATTCTTTGAATACATCGGCCGCCATAAAACTTGTGTGGGGATCAAGCTCTTTAAGCATCCCTTTTATTGCACCTTGGATTAGTTTTTTAGTATCAACTTCTTCTACGTAATACTGCTGAATCAAATTTAATACTTTACTAAAGTTCTGTAACTCAGTGTAGCGCTCCTGTGCGGTCGAATAAAGAAAAACGGAAGACACTGCTATGATGCCAATTACGCTTTTAATTAGTGTGATTCTAGTTGCTTTCATGGAAACTCCTTATCCAATCCCGAGGGTTGAGCGACTGCGAGTAATGTCTCATTTCAAAATATAGTCCATTGCTTTCAAACAGAGGACTGTAATCGCTTTGTGCGATTACTTGTCCTGTACGAACAATTTGCTTCGCTTTTACAGAAACGTTGTTCAAATTTCCATATACAGAATAGTAGTTATCACCGTGATCTAAAACGACCACGCTACCAAGGCCATCCATCGTTCCAGAGAATACAACTTCGGCATTAAATAAAGCCTTGATGCCTTGAATATTGGTCGCGGCTAAAAAAATTCCAGAGTTATTAACAATTACAGAATCTGACGCGTTAACTCCGTACTTTTGAGCTAGAAACCCATCCATCGGGGCCACTAGACGGCCTTTGTTTTTAACAATAGAGTCCTTTGAGAAAATATCAAACACTCCCAAATCAGCAAATTCTGAATTGTTCCTATTTTTTTTCATTTTCAAAATTTCAGTTTCCGTAAACATCTTTGTTTTCTTTACTTGTTCTAGCCAAGCGATTCGTGCCGCTGACTCTTTCTCTAAGACTTTCTTTTGCTCGGCTAGAATAGTTTCTTTCTTTTTCAAAATTTCATTTCTAGACTTTAGCTCTTTTAGGTTTCGCCCAAGTTCCATTTTCTTTTCGTAATAGTCATTAATGTATTGAACATCGTAGCTGGCTATAATCCCCATCATTTTGACACTTTTTTCAATATCGACCAAGTTAGAATGAACCAGTGCTACCTGTAGTAAATTTCCGGATTTAATTTTTGAAATGGCTTTAATTTTAGTCGTTAATCTTTTTTTGGTTTCGACAAGCTGTTTAGACATCGTTTTTACTTCTGATTTCTGTCGATCTATTTCTGCGTTGATCATTTCGATTTCTTTTTGAATATTGGCCATCTTTGTCGTCTGCGATTTAACTTTCTTATTTATCGAAATAAGGTCACGCAGCAATGCTTCCTGCTTAATTTCGATATTAATAAGTTTGTTTTGCTTTAAAGCGACCTCTTTTTGCACGTCATTGGTAGCGGCAAAACTAAATACGCCAAAAAGCAGAATCGTCAGGATGCGTTTCATGTGTGTCGATACCGATACAATCTACTAAATGTTAATCGAGTCACGATTAGGCCCATGCCGATCGAAATAGTGAAGGCTGTCGTAAGTTCTAAGACATTAAAGAACTGGAATACCTGGCTCAAATTTAAAAGCTTTAACTGATTATCAAAGAATGAATTGAAATAGTAATACAGTGCCGTGTTTACGGCTAGTCCGATAGCAAAAGCTACGCTAATTATTCCCACGCTTTCTACGAAAATTGGCCTCTGAATATAAAATTTAGTAGCACCAATCATTTCTAGAATCTCGATTTCCTTTGCCCGCTGAAACAGATGGGACTTGATCGAGCTAGAAACCACAAAAAATGACAGTGTGAAAAGTATCAAACCTAAAAACACAAAGAACGCATTTACCGACTGGCTTAACTTAGAATATTTTTCCGTCCATAGTGAGCCATTAGATACGTCCTCTATACCCATCCATTCACGAATTTCTAGAGCTAAATTTTTTGCTTTTGAATTAAGTTCGTCTAGTGAGCCTTCCGATTTCAAATAGACTTCGAAGTAGGGCGGAATCACTTGCAACAGGGCCGCATCGTTTTTAAGTCCCGACATATAACCAGAAATTTGCGCGTTAAAATCTTCGATAGCTTGTTCTTTCGAAAAGAAAACAACCTTTTCGACCAACACACTTTTTTCTAAGCGACTCTGTGTAGATCTTCTAAGCGCATCGTCAGATTCACTGTCTAGATAAACGATCAGCTTGTGGCTTTCGCCCCAAATAGACAAAATATGACTAATATTTTTCGAAAGTAAGTAAAACCCAAGAATCACTGCGAAGGTGGCACCGATAATTGAAATAGCTGTTACTCGTTGTATCGATTTCTGTTTGTATTCTTTCATAAACTCATTTTACTTACAGAGCCATTCATTAGCTCGATTACTTTTTTGTTTTTACGTTTCACTAATTCGTGGTCGTGGGTAGCGATAACAACCGTTGTGCCTTGGGAACACACCTTTTCAAATACGTCGATGATTTTACTGCTCATTTCAGGATCCAGATTTCCCGTCGGCTCGTCGGCGATTAATACACCTGGTTGATGGATAATGGCCCGAGCAATAGCAGTTCTTTGTTGTTCCCCACCAGAAAGATATTCCGGAAACTGCTCCAGTTTTTCTGAAAGCCCAACAAGATCTAAAACCTCTATCGCTCTTTTTTTTATAAAGCTTTCATGATGTTTTTGAATTTTGAGAGGCAAACATACATTTTCATACACGGTTCTATCAGGTAGTAATTTGAAATCCTGAAAAACGATTCCGAGTTTTCTTCGATAGTTCGCTAAATCATTTTCTTTAATATTATTTAAATCAAAACTTCCTACGGAAATTTTACCTGAAGTTGGATAATCATATCCTGTAATCATTTTGAAAAATGTAGATTTTCCAGCACCCGACGGCCCCGTCAGAAAGACGAATTCACCAGATTCAATCTTCAAATTAATATCCTTAAGAGCATGGATTTTTTTATCGTAAGACTTATATAAATGCGAAAATTCTATCATAACTAAATGATAAATCTGGGCGATCTGAATTTGAATTTTGAAATGGTGATTATTGATCTTCTTTATCTAAGTCCGGCATCAAAACACCATAGACCAAGGTTGGGCCCAGCGTGAAAGGCTATTGGTTCGAGTTCAGAATTTCAAACTGCAAAATTGATTCGTTATATTTGATAGTGTACAGGCGCGCAGTCATTTCCGAATCAAACACGGGAACCAAAATTTCCAAGTTTTCATCTTCATCAATATTAGTGAAAACAAGGTTAGTAGCTTCCCCTTTAAAGGAAAAGTGACCTTCTTTTTTCTGTCCTAAATCTAATTTCTGCTGAAATTCTAACGTTTCGGTCTTTGGATCTTCTTTGTAAATTTCCACAAAGATATTTTCTTTCTGACGAATTTTCAAAATTACGTAGGTGCCAGAACCGGGGCTTAAATTACCAATGACTTTGCCAAGAATCGTTCTGTGTTCGGTTACAAAGTATTCTTTGAACTTCTTTTTGAAATTCGGAACCGCCAAAACGACAGCCATTGATAGGGCCATTAGAAATAAAAAAGCGACAAGTAGTGGTGAACGCATCTTTCAAAATCATTGCATAATGAAACTTAAACGACAAGGACTCTGTCGACAAAGGAGGAGTTTTTTGACCTAAAAATCGAAATTTTATATTTTTTTTTAAGAAAGTGAATATTTTTGAAAAAACACACTGGCACGAACTTCATATCGTCAAAATAAACTCAGGCAAAGCACACAGTTTCGCTCTGTCATAAATGTTTCCATTGTGACTTTTTTTGTGTCAAAAGTTTTGACAGGATTTTTTTTCCCTTGAGAGAATCCTAACAATCTAAACAAATTTCACACTATACCTATTAAATAAGGTATAGTGCTCAAAATGATTTTGCGTGAGGATTTATGAAAAATTTGTTTTCTAAGATGATTATAGCTGGCTTCATTCTTTTTTCCCCTTTAGCAGGTTTAGCTGCCGACGGAACACCGACTGTAAAAAAGACGCCTATGAAAACACAAGCCAAAGCAACTTCGCAAGCTAAGGAAGATGCGGAAAAACCAGCAGCGAATGCGGCTTTAGTGGCAATCTTAAATCAAATCACTCTTGCAAAGTTGGATTTCGATATTGACTTGTCAATGAAGGTTACAGAGAAAAATGGCGAGAGCGCGACTGCAATCGACTTTAAGTATCTAGATATTTCGATGTTGGTTAAATTTAGAGATCAGCTTCTTTATAATTTCGTTGACGAAGAAAAAACGGCAGCTCAATTGAAAAAAGTTATCCCGGCCGTAAGCTTTACCACAAAAGACATGTATGTCGTTTCAAAAGTTAGATCGGGCGAAAAGGGAAAAATGAAGTTTACTGTTCGGTTCTGCCAAAGCTACTCTCAAAATAATGATTACTGCGATACATTCGAAGATAAAAAACTATTAGATGTGTCTGTTAAAAGTCCAAATTTTGGTATGTTCGACATGAGAATCAAAGATATCAATGTGGATTTCGAACAAAAGCTAGCAGACGGAAAGTTTTCGTTCTCGGGAACGTGCACGGCTTGGAAAAGCGGGTTTGATATCGAAACTCCCGACAAAACGGTCATGAAGCCCGCAGTGTGTGAATTCGGTGGCGTTTTTGATTCTAAAGCAGCAGTTAAATTTGATGGTAACTTCAAATTAAGATCTAAGAAATAGTAGGGATGCTCACAATGAAAACTTTGAGCTGGCTATTAGCCACTCTATTTTTATCACCGCTGGCAATGGCGGTTTTAGCTGAAGGCCCTGCGCCGGCATTACCGACTTCCTTTGATAAGGCTAGTAAGGTGTATCGTTTTGTCAGTAGCGCCGTATTCGACATTGATAAAATTTTAACCGAAATTGGTATTAACGTTTATGCGTGTAAGCTGGATAATAGCACTTCGAAAAGCTACCGAGGCGTGGGCGCGTGCATTTATGGATCTGCGAATTACACGTTTAAAGAAAAAAAACCAAGCATTTTTTGGCTGTGGGTAATAAATCCCGAAGGCAAATATCTACCACCCTTGAAATTGGAATGGAAAACAGGTCATAAAGATTGGGGCTCACTAGGCGGTGAGTTTGCCTTCCTATCATTTGAAAATTTCTTCGGCCGCTTCACAAGAAAAATCAATCGCGTGGTCAGCGAAGAAGGTTCCTCAGCGTGTACAACCAGCAGTCCAACTGACCGCGATTTAGGTAATTTTATTGGCGATATTTCAATTACGTTTCCCAAAGGGCACAAAGTTTCAGAGTACTTCGTTATTGAAAAACTGGATGGATTGAATGCCGAGCAAATTAACATGCACGCGGCGACTCCATTTTATCTAAACAAAAAAAGAGCGTATAAAGTTCAAGCTACTATAAAGAGTGATGGTTCTGAATACTTGCATATATCGATGCTTACAAACTTCAACTTAGTTTCACAGCGCGACTCGTGTTTCAAGGGCAGTTTACAGCGACAAATCGCTGACCCGGCTGGGAGCCAGCTACCATGAGGCAAATTTATCTAATATTTTTTTCTGTGCTGGCTATCACCAACTCTAGTTTCGCTTTTGAGTACGGCTGCTCGTTACAGCCGCATGAACTCAACGCGTTTGGTACTAAGGTAACTTCAGCGGTTGCCAAGTTGAAAACCTCGGTCCCCAAAAACATACCCCTTCAGTCAGAATTCGAATTTGAAACTAAACAAGGCGAAAAGAAATTTTACGGAACCTTTGAAGGTTTCTTTCGTCCGCAAAATGACGATTTCTTTTCCATTATTCCAGTGCCAATATTGGGTTTTGACGTTACTAAAGATCGCATCGTGTTGTACGTATGTGCCCACTACAGCGAAAAAAAAGAGGAATCGCATTTAACGATCTATTTCCTTCGCGGTTACCATTTGGATCCCCCCACGTTTGGCACATTTTTCGGAAATCTGATTTATGATCCGCAGATGAAAGTGAAGCCCGTGCCTGCAACTTTGCTTGGTATTGGCGAAATCAAAATGTTTTTCTTGCAGATTTTCCGATTTATCCCATTCGTAGATATCTATTTTGAAACCTTCAGTTTGGTACAGCGTTTTTTTGCTAATATGCTTGGTGACGTAACTGGCTTTGGTGTTGAACGTATTGAGTTAACTGAAGACTCCTTAAGAGTGTCTTCAGGTGTAGATCTGGCTTCACCTCGTGAAGCCAGAATCAGTAAAACTTTTAAGATTAAGCGTCCGGAGCTTGGCCCCGGAGCTAACGGCGCTGCTAAAAAGTCCCTTACTGGTCCCGAGGAGAACGTACTTCGTGATCTTGAAGAGAATGTTGTCGAGTACGAAGAAGTTCCATAACTTTGGCAATTCGTTCGTAAAAAGCAGATATCAAAATTAACCCAATACCTACTATGGCATAGAACAACCACGGAGATTTACGATAAATCTCCGTAATAAAATCAAAGTAGTAGGTTAAGCATAGTATTACGTTCAAACCACTCATCAACAAAAGCCACTTAAAACTCCGTCTAAATGAATACACCGTTAATGAAACCGCTACTAAAATTCCCACCGCATGAGTCTCGAATTTCCAGGTATTCAGCACAGAGTGGCTGATGGCGATATTAACCCAAAAGATAATTCCATCTATGTAAACCTCATAGGTAGATTCCTTAGCTCGATACACAAGATACGAAATGAGCGCCATACCTCCAAATAAAACATAAGGAAAAAATAAACTCGTAATCGGTTCAATTTCGGGCCGTCTCAAATACAAAAAGAACGTGTGCTCCGTAAAAAACGACCACGCTCCTAGTAACGAAACGTATCCGATACCAGTAAATAGTGATTCAACTTCTTTTTCATCGCGACTGACGGCCTTATTAGGGACAAATATCAATGCCGTACCTAGGACGCCAAATAAAGTTGAGAAATAGTAAGCGTTCACTGGATAGTAGAGTGAACGTATCATTAACGTTAGTATCGGAGCACTTAATAAGGCAAAGAACCCAATACGATTCCATCTGTCTTCAATCGCGACTTGAATTTTAAGTCGTTTGTAACCCCAAAATAAAATCACAAACTGGCTCAATAAGAATAGCGAGTTAGATACCGAATCACGCATTGGCAAAATCAAAAATGCATTTAGGGCCAAATACAACAACGCCGCCTCTACAAAACGCGACTTAATAATTGAATTAAATCCTAGCAATGCGATAGGCACCAACGCTAACCCAGTCACCAATCCAATGATTAGGAAGTCAGACATAGGAATCGCAAAGCGAAACACTTCAGGCACGGCCACAGCTCCAGGCTTCACGGACGAATAAACAATTGATCCAATTTGTGAAACGAGTGTTGTAATACCAAGGGCCGATAAGACCGCAAAGATTTTAGCAGTTAATTTATCTTCAATTTGTCGCTGAAACAAAAATGCGAGGCCAGCCAAAATGGAAACAAAAGCAAAAAAAGAAAGATACTTATTCAAACCAGTAAGTTCATTCCAACCCTGAAGCATAAATGTAATACCCGACAAAACGACAGCAAATAAACCCACATAACGTAGTATCGATTTCATATTTCCTCCATGGAATAAGAATACAATAATCCCATGTGGAAATGTGGATATTGTTGTTACATTGTAACATGTGGATATGTGTATAACTATTTTGGTATAGTAAATGAGATTTTTATTGATTTTTATATTTAGTTACATTGTAATTTTTATATGAACTCAAAGCACTTTTATGCTTCCGTATTAGCCGCACACTCTAGCTCGATGCTAGATGGCTTTCGTCAGCGAGAAGTGCGGTTCTATATGGATCTATTTTCGAATTGGGTATTTGTGAAAATTAATAGCGAGCCCTTCCCCCTTCACAACACCCAGATTATGCGAAGCCTACAGAATATGGTCCGGCTCGGATTAGCACGAAAGATGGGACGTAAAAATCCGCCCCGCTATAAGCTGACCCGAGCCGGGCTCATCCAGATGCTTAACGATCTGGTATCATTGCCTCTGAATGATTCGTATTCCGAGTTTTTTTTCGTCTACCAATTTATTGTCAATTACAAATCGCGAATTATAGATTTGCTCAACCAGGATTCAAAACATTTCACAAAATCTAATTACCTAGATGTAGAATTTTTAATGGATGAAAAAAAATATCTGCATCGACAAATGGAACTTGTGAATCACGAAATTCGTCATTTAAAGGAACGCATTACAGATTCAGAACGATCAATTTCGCTATTCTATGAAATGAAAGCTAACAAGATCGATTCAGCTAAAATCTTTAAAACAATCGAAACTAAATACCCCTACGAGCTTAATAATCAAAAGCGGCTATCTCAGCTGCTACAAGAAATCCCTGAACCTCTGAGGGAACGGGAAATTACGGAAGCCAACCAGAATCGTGTAAATTTGTTTTGGAAGCCCAAGCTGCAACATTTAGAGTCCTTTGGGCAGATCCTAAAAAGCATGGAACACACCAAATCCACAGAGAAAAAGGCCAAAAAAATTGACTTTTAGAGGAGATCGGCTACTACAAGGTCTCCATGGAAAATATAAAAAATAAAATTATCGAAGTCTGCCAGCGCCTACATGACCGAAACCTTTTAGCGGCAGCGGATGGTAACGTCAGTGTCAAAGAGGACACCCAAACTATTTGGATTACACCGACAGGCCAAACAAAGGCATTCATGGACAATCGTGAGCTTGCTTGCATGACAATTGACAATCAAATTATTTCCGGAAAGCCTTCAAGCGAACGTAAACTTCATCTCGCTATCTATAAAAACTGTCCGACTGCAAAAGCCGTTGTTCATGCTCATCCACCCCACGCCATTGCTTGGTCGCTAGCATTTGGCAATATGACGGAACTTCCTTATAAAAGTCTTCCAGAAGTCATTCTAGCAACTGGAAAAATTCCAATAGTTCCCTACGCGCGACCAGGTAGCAATGAAATGGGCGATAGTCTTTTGCCATTCTTACCAGATCATAAAGTTTTAATTATGCAAAAACACGGTGCTGTGGCATGGGGTGAAACTTTGGATGAGGCGTATCGCGGTATCGAACGCGTTGAACATATTTCTTTTATTTTAAAACTCGCGATCGAATTAAAAAATTTGAAAATTAATTTAGAAGAACTTCCCACCGATGAAATAAACGAACTTTTCGCAATGCGTTCGCAGATGGGTAATTTTAATCTATGAAATCACTATCCACACTATCGCTAAAGTGGTCACCTTCAGAATTTCAGCTGCTTGATCAAACTCTATTACCTAAAAAAGAAGTTTGGATTAAAATCGAAAATTTAGATCAAATGATCGAAGCCATTAAATCATTGCGCGTCCGCGGAGCCCCTTTGATTGGCGTTAGCGCCTGCCTTTTCCTGGCGTATCAGGCCCTTCGTGGTCAGGATTTAAAATCGTTAAATAAAGACGCGCAACTTTTAAAAGAAGCACGTCCAACTGCTGTTAATTTGATGAATAATATCGATCAGCTCCTAAAACATTTTTCCACAGCTGACGACATTGTATCTGAGGCCGTTAGAATTTTTAATGAAGACCAAACACTATGTGACAATATGTCTACACTGGGCGCCGAGTTAATCCAAAACGGTGATACTATTTTAACTCACTGTAATACAGGATCACTGGCTACGGCAGGCGCGGGAACAGCGTTGGGTGTAATTAAGAAAGCACATCAGCAAGGTAAAAAAATTCATGTCTATGTTGATGAAACGCGCCCTTTATTACAAGGTGCTCGCTTAACAGCCTGGGAATTAGCGAAAGAAAAAATTCCATTTACGTTAATTACAGATTCAATGGCGGCCTTTCTTATGAGGCAAGGCAAAGTTACAAAAGCCTTTGTTGGCTGCGACCGGATTGCTACTAACGGCGACTTCGCTAATAAAATTGGAACATACTCGGTCGCGGCGCTATGCCATCTACATAAAATTCCGTTTTATGTGGTAGGACCGCGCACCACTGTAGATTCAAAATGTCCAAGCGGAAAAGACATTCCGATAGAAGAGCGCATTTCGAACGAAGTCACTGGTTTTCATTCCTCAAACGAATCTATAAATTGGGCTCCTGAAAATACAAAGGTATATAATCCTTCGTTTGATGTGACCCCAAATGAATACGTTACAGCTTGGGTACTGGATCATAAAATTATCACGCACGAAAATTTGGGAGATTTATGTTAGCAATTATTGGTGGTTCTGGTTTTGAGAATTTTGAAGAATTTGAATTCATCGCTGAGCTAGATCGCGAAACTCCATTTGGCGACTGTGCTTCCGGATTTAAAAAAGTACGGATTGCTGGACACGAATGCTTGTTCATTTCTAGACATGGTAAGCATCACGAACACTTGCCTAGCGAAGTGAATTATCGTGCTAATATCTTTGCGCTAAAAAAACATGGTGCTAAAGCCATTGTTTCATTTTCCGCGGTAGGAAGTTTAAAGAAAGAGTATAAACCAGGTGATATGGTTATCACTAGCCAATATATTGATAGGACAAAGGGTTTTCGCAAACACACCTTCCTTGGCGAAGGCATTGTAGGGCACGTTTCATTAGCCAAACCAATTTGCGATATTATGGAGCAAAAACTTCGCACCGTAGCTTCTAAGTTTGATTTTCAAACCCATTACAATGGAACTTACATTTGTATCGAAGGCCCTTATTTTTCAACCCAAGCCGAATCTAAATCCTATATCAGTGCAGGCGCCAATATCATCGGTATGACTCATTTTCCTGAGTTTGCGTTGGCTCGTGAAGCTGGACTAGCCTATCTTCCGTGTTGCTGGGTAACTGACTACGATTGTTGGGATGATTCTATTCCACATGTAACTGTGGCCGAAGTAATTAAGGTTATGAAAGACAATAATTTAAAAGCCTTTAAACTTCTAAAAGAATTAGTTCAGCTTAAAAGCGATTTATGGCAGGGCACAAAAGCACCTGAAAGCGGTTTGAAAACAGGTTTATTTATGCCTATCGATTTAGTCCCAAAAAATAAGTTAGAATGGCTTAAATTATTGATGAACTAAGCAAGAAATGACATAATGAACATACATATGAAAAAGCAAATTGATTGGCCAGTGGCCCTGTTTCTGACATTAAACCCTATTATTGGATTATCTCTATTTTTTATCTACATCTATTTTTTCGACACGACTGTCGCTATGTGGATTGTGTTCCTTGCGTTCGCAGCATTAACTAATTTAAGCATCACAGCCGGATACCACCGTTTGTTTGCACACAGAAGCTACGAAACGAATACATTTATGAAATTTATTCTTTTGTTTTTCGGATCATCGGCATTTCAAGGCCCCGCTTTAAAATGGGCTTCTGATCATCGTCGTCACCACAGTCATATCGATACAGAGAAAGATCCTTATTCCATCAAAAAAGGATTTTGGTATGCCCATATCGGATGGTTGTTTTACAAAGAATCCGTAGACCTTGCGATTAAGGCTCCTGATTTAGAAAAAGATAAATTAATTCAACACCAAAATAAGCATTACTTATTATGGAGTATCGGAACTGGTTTCTTGTTACCCGTTTTAATCGGTTTACTTTTTGATGCACCTCTGGGCGGATTAATTATCTTTGGATCACTTCGTATTTTCCTGACTCAACAAAGTACATTCTTTGTAAATTCACTTTGCCACACGTTAGGTGAGCAAACCTATTCTAAAGAAATCTCGGCCCGTGATAGCTTTATTGTAGCGATTTTGACTCACGGTGAAGGTTACCATAACTTCCATCACCAGTTTCAATTAGATTATCGCAATGGAATTAGATGGTTTCACTGGGACCCAACAAAATGGACTATTCAATTGATGAAGCTTTTTGGAATGGCTAAAAAGCTTAAGACTATTCCATCTCAAGAAATTCTAAAAGCGAAGTTGAATTCGGAAGCAAAATGGCTAGAAGCTAAAGGTATTTCTGCTGAAAAAGTTGAAGCATTGAAATTGAAAATTTTAGAAACTCAAAATAGAGTTAAAAAATTCAAGGAAGAATATCAACAAATCCAGGCGGCTTGGAAAAATTCATCTCAAGTAAAATGGAATGAAGTCCAGCTTCAAATCGAAGAGATGAAACTAAACATCAAACGCGCAAAAGCGGAATTTAATTTCGCCTTAAAAGAGTGGCAAATGTACACTCAACTGGCAACAGCGTAGATTTAGTTCATACTGGATCTAATAGCGCTTCGTAGTTCTTGTATTGGTTTTCTTTGTATATCCAGAATTAATTGGTACGCGTCGATTTCATCATTTTGTAGTAAACGCGCAAATGCCGGTTCTGTCTTGTATCCCATTTCTTTAAGATTCAAAACCTCCTGCTGCCAGGAGGGTGGGCCGTATTTTAAAAGCTTTTCCTCTGCATTAAAATGCAAAAAACCACTTTGACGAAACGTTGACAACGACGCACAGAAAATCTCTACCGGAATTCCGCGATAGGTAAATCGACATAGGCTGTATTGCATATCGTTTATTTCTCCTGCCGTAATTTCAAACTCTGGCAACAAAGCGAAACCTTGCTGACACATAAGTTTGAATTCGTTGGGATCGGCAAAGGTAACCAAAAAATCCAAGTCGGAATTTGGCAAATCAATCGCTAGCGGCGGTGTCCCGGCGATAAATGGTTCATTGTCTTTAAACATTTCTAGTAGTCTTAGCTCGGACACCAGAATTGCCATTTTAGGTCGCTCTTCAAAATTTATAACAGATTTAAGCGAAATATTATGAAACTTTATTGCACACGAACCGAAGGAAAGTTCTAATTCAGAGTTAAATGTTTTCTCTAATCCGGATTTATCCCAGTCTAATTTAGGATTACGTTTAGCAATTTCGGTTAACGGTTTATCTACAACCATCTCAAGGTGCTCAAAGCCGGTTTTAACTACCTTTCCTTTCTTGGGTGCAGGCAGCTCTATTAATTTAATCATCCAATTCTTGTACGTGATTGGTGTCGTTAAATCGAACGTAGATATTGTACGCCCTCTAACTTCTTTTTCGGTCAGTAATTCACCTAATTTTAGGAAGGCTTGATGATAAGCTGCATAATCGTCTTCGGTTTCTACGCGATAACACAAATGATCGATGTCCCATTGAGGTTCAATTAATAAATCATGTGCGTTTACTTTTTTAAAAACTGCATCTAGGAATTTTTCCGCTAGTCGCTGAAGCTCATTCACTGAAATTTCTGGTATTTTCAATTGAAGATCCTTGGTATTCAAAATTTTTATCTGAACTAGGAGCCAGGCGCAATAATATTGTCATGTTATTTTACTTGCCGGAGGTATGAAATTTGGTTTTGATGACGAAGACCATAAATTACAAGGGGCCGCTATGAAACAATCGCTACTTTTTTTATTTCTCGTTTCTATTTTTTCTATTTCATGCGCCCAGAAACAGCTTGCTAGTTATCTCGCCGCCAATCCAGATGCGATGCGACTGCCAAATACAAATTCAACTAGCGAATATATGTCACTTGGACGATTTGCCATGATTCAAGGGCCTACAAGTGATAGTGAAGCCTATTTTTCAAGTATTTCGCCAAGATATAAAAACTATACCTACGTTCTTGTAGATGCCGCAGGTAAGGAAATGGCGCGCGTTCAGCCATATGAAGTGATCGAGCAAGCTAATTACACGTTCTGGAAAATCGACAAATTTCACTTTACGGGTTTAACTGCAGGTCAAGATTATGGTCTTCATGTTGTAGAAAAACCGACAGACAAACTAGATCAGTCCATGGATTTTAGAAAGTTCAAATCGATGGATTTAAATCAAACACATTTCAAATTTGTAGTCGGTTCATGTCAGGCGGACGATCATAGATTTTCCGCGGTTCGTAAAGCAATCTGGAACAAAGTGGTCCAAACTAGTCCTGATTTCATCATCATGAATGGGGACGTTGTTTACGTAGATTCTTTCGAATTTGTGAAGCGTGAAACTAAAACTCACAAAACGCAAGAGTGGGAAATCTGGGGCCGCTATATGGATAGCTTCCAAACTCTAGAAATATTTCGTAGTCAGCGATTAATTCCAATTGTTGCTAACTGGGATGATCATGATATGGGAACAAATAATTCGGACATAAATTTTTCTGGTAAAGATCATGCTAAACGTGTCTTTAAGGCTTTGTTCCACGCACCCGATATCAAAGGTGTATTTAAACAAGGTGTGGGAGGTGTGTCCTCTGCCTACACATTGTTTGGGCAAAAATTTATCATGATGGATGGACGCTACTTTCGCCAGCCACCGGGAACGCAGAAGGACCCAAACGGTCATTTAGGAAAACGTCAGCATGAATGGATCATTTCAGAAATGAATAGTAATTCCCTACCTACATGGCTAGTAATGGGCGATCAATTTTTCCAAAGCCTCGTTGAAGTCGGTGAGGGCGAAAAAAAGAAAATCGTGAACGAAACATTCATCGGTGATCACCCCGTACAGTTTGATCGCTTCCTAAAAGACGTTAAGGACAGCAAATCAACAACAGTATTTATTTCAGGCGACGTACATTTTTCTGAAATTTCAACTGTAGACAAAAACGTCCTAGGTTACCCAACATTTGAACTAACAGCCAGTCCTTACCACAGCTATATATTCGGCGGAAAAAACTGGGAAAACCCACGCAGGGTCGTCGCCACTAAAGAACACAACTTCATGTTAGTCGAAGCGGATACGCACGGAAATGGAATCAAGGCCAATGTGCGCGCCATCGGGGCGGGTACTGATGTGTTGTTTGAAAAAGAAATAGTGGTTACGAAATAGTTTAAGGCTTAGAAACTAAAAAACCACCCATGAGGTGGTTTTTAAAAAATTGGCTCAGGTCATCCGACACTGGATTCGCCAATCGCCCCCAGCACCGCCCTGAGCTTAACTACTGATAAGCTCACATTTTTTCGCCATTTCGACAAGGACTATCTACATGAGCAGTATGTCGTTCTAGGCCGCTCTATGAACCAAATAGCCCTCGAAAGGGGCTGTGCTAGGTCAACAGTGGGGGCAGCTTTGAAAGAGCTGGGATTTGCGATCAGGGCCCGATCCGATCTTCAATGCAGCAAGGGCCAAGTTCCTTTTGGATTCCGGATCGTTAAAGGCAACTTAGTGGCGCACGGTGGCGAAACCGCAGTCTTGAACCGGATGGCCGAACTTAAAAAGACCGGGGCAAGCTATGGTGAGATCGCTGACTGGCTTAATAGACAAAAGATTCCAACCAAAAATAAAGCCAAAAAATGGGATCGACCAACAATTTATAAAATTCTGAAAGCATGTCATCACTCGAAATAAAGTGAGACGCGCTCGCCTCCATTGATCCGGTAATGTCCTTCGCTCGTAGCTTTATCTGTTTTGTACGACAATTTTTTCAAAAAACCCAAAGTGCGTAAATGGTCTCGCACCCTCATCACATCCTGCCGATCAGTTGAGTCATAAGTATATATGCATACAACTTTGATCCAATTGTTTTTGGAAAGTCTGTTTGGTTTTGCCGTAGCCGCTTTTGCTGCGATACCCAGTTTGCCTAATTCTGTATCTCGAGCGATAAGTGCCCATTTTTCATCAAGTCGATTTAACGGAACAAAGATAAGCCACTTCCCGGATCTCTCCGTCCAATCATTTGGTGGTTTTGGGTGAGCCGCGTGGACCCAGTAATCACTTTTTATTCGCGATGGTGCCAAGGTCATGGGTTCACCAATGATGGCCTTGGCCGGCTATACAAAGCAAGTGGTCCAAGGAGTCGGTCATCTTCATGTATTCGATAACCCATCTTGCGATAAGTTGAAACTCGGCTTCGATACATCTTGAGAAACATCGCGCTGTATGAATCAACAAAATCAATGATCTGGGCAGATTTTTTATCTTCAGATTCTCGGTGAATCCTTCCGGCATACTGTATCAGTCGCCCCTCAAAAGAAAGTGGAGTGGAAAATATGAGCGTATCAAGTTCTGGCAAATCAAATCCTTCACCGATCAGTGAAGCGGTTGCCATCAGCAACACTTTCTTTTTTTCAGCTCGCAACTCAGCTACCTTTAAGAGTGATTCACGACGTTGCTTGTTGGTTAGGGTGCCGTCGAGGACCACAATCTCAACATCAGTGCTTACCTCTTTTATCAACTTCTCTAGGATCTCAAGATGATCTTTGCGATCCGAGACTAAAAGAGGGAATCGATTCTGCTCAAGAGCTTCTGCAACTTTAGTTTTGATCAAATGATTACGTGTTTCACTCTGCACAAGATGATGAATCAATACATGATATGGCGGTTGTCGCCCTAATTCATCTGGGAATACGAGGGAGGTTTCAAAAATCGAGACTTCTTTTGACAGCTCAGAGACCTCTGAGGGTAAAATTTCATGACGAATTGGTCCGCACTGAAAAAACATGATCTTTTCAAGGCCGTCTTTTCGATAAGGTGTTGCTGACAGACCCACCACATACCTTGCTGGAAGCTGCTTTAGGATAGCTTCAAACGAAGTGGCAGGAATGTGATGGCACTCATCAATGATGATTTGAGAATACTTCTCAGCAATCTCAGATAGGTCATCCAAACGACTGATGGACTGAAGCATTCCAACATCTACCTTGCCGGTCATCGTCTTCTTTGATCCGCTCAAGGTGCCAATCTCTTTAGGTGGTATTTTAAGAAAACTTGAGATGCGCTCCTTCCACTGATCAAGCAAAGGCTGCCTATGAACTAAAATCAGTGTCGAGACTTTTCGATCAGCAATCAACTTACAAGCCATCACTGTTTTGCCAGCACCGGGAGGAGCCATCAGAATACCAAGATCGGACTCTTTAACTCGTTTAACGGCCTTTTCTTGTATAGAAGTCAGCGTACCTTCAAAATCGACTTTGATCTTCCTCTTGGCTATACGTTCATCTCTGATAACAACGCTCGCGCCCGCTTCTTGAAGAATTTTTGTAGCTTTATCTAAGACTCCCCTTGGTCAGGCCTCATTTCGCCGGAGAAGATAAATCTAGGGTTTGGATATGTTTGCATCCTCATCCGCTGGAGCTTGTAAAACTCTGGATTCGCAAAACTCGATGTCTTTTTAAGCCGAGCAATCACCTTGGTTGGTAGGCCCTCGATGGGAATTGAGAGCATAGCGCCAAAAGTAACTTCAACATCTTTATCCTCCAGAGGGTTATCGTGCTCTTGAACGACTGAGGTCTTATCAAGAATTTCGTTGTCGGTGAGCCAAGCGACATCTTCAAAGGCATCTGGTCGTTTGACACCACTCTTTGGCAAATACTCTTTTAGTAACAGATCAACTTCGTATTTATAAATTCGACGAACAGAAGACAAGAATACCCATTGATCTGCAATAACATTGAAAGATTCATCGACAAAACAACTGTTGCCAGCCTCTCGTGGAGTCTTTTGCAGCGGCAAGGCAATTAAATTGCCGAAACCTCCTCTGGGCAAAAAATCCTGAGTGGGAAAGAAGCGATCATAAGATTCAAGGCTCAGTCGGATGTTTCTCTCTGAGCACTTTGCAATGATCAGAGTTCCTAGAGACCTCGCCAATCGAGCCGGCACTGGTTCTGCAAAAAAGATCCAAGCATGACCACCTTTACCAGACCGAGATCTCTCCATGGCGACGTCTATTCCCAACGATTTGGCCGTTTCACAGTAAGCCAATAGATCCGCCTGCCAAGATGATTCATCAAAATCGCAAGCCAAGAATTTACAAGTATCGTCAGATCGGATCGCATAGGTGCCGATTGTTGTTGATCCCCGAAGATGATTCCCTACTGCAGATGCGTTCAGGGGCGAAAATTTCTGGTGGCTACAGTCGGTACACTTAATGGCAGGCTTTTGACAGATTGGTTTTGACCATTCATTTTCACATACCGGCGAGTATCCGCTCCTGTTGGTTTTGTTGTTCTCCCACCGCTTGGGGTAAATGTCTTCTCGTCCACGGAATAAAGTCAAAAACAGTTCAGCTTTCTCGTCGTTAGATTCAGGAGACTTCATCAGGGCTGGGCGACCCAATAGCATTGCTGGCATTTGCAGGTCTCTTTGTGCTCGCAATTCTTTGAGCTCTTTCAACAGAGCAGTTCGATCCTTTTCAATAGCTGTAAGTCGATCTTCAATCGTACGAATTTGATCATCTATGCCCATTGAGCCCTGCTTTAATTGTAACTTTCAGTTTCAGGGCTGAGTGAATCTCTATTAGCTTATCAATACTCATGTGACCGATTTGACCCGTGAAGATTTTCGATACTCGGTCTTGAGAAAGACCGGGCACCATTGAGGCCAATTGGCGTTGGCTGATCTTCTTTTTCTGGCAATGTTCTTTTATGGCCGCAATCAAGTCAGATTTAACCTTGATTACCTGATAGTCTGCTCCCCATGAGTCCGCAATCTGTGCCAGTTCTTTTTCATGTTTGCTCAGCACTTGTCCGCCTTTCGGAAATGACTGTAAATATACCGTCATCAACTTGTGGTCAAACTCATTTAGTCGATGCACCGAATACCCATTCGTGGTAAGAGGTGTATCTAATTTGAACGGAGTTTTGTGATCAAATCGCTTAGTCAAACAATCAATGAAAAGTATCAAGTATGGGCTGCTTATCACATGACCCACATTGATAACTTGCGTTCGATTCTTCAGTCTGGAGAACTCCGTTCTTACAATTTGATGAGGGGCCAAGGTTATCACAATCTTGCAAATGAAGATGTTCAGGCGGGTCGCGCAGCCATTACCGTGGCCGCAACCCAAAAGCCGCTACACGACTATGTCCCTCTGTATTTGGGCTTCAAAACTCCAATGGTTGCCATCAATCAAACACAAAATGAGGATTTACTTTTTCTTAGATTCTCGTTGGATATTTTGGGAACACAAGGCTCCGTAGTGTGTGACGGCAACGCAAGGTCCAATTCTTCAAAATTTTATTTGTTTACAGGCCCGGATGTCTTTTCTTGCATTGATGTCGGCGCGATTCGAACCGTCAAATATGCAGGCAACCCCGAGCTTAAAAGAAAAAAACAGGCTGAAATTTTGATCCCTGATCGACTTAAAGTGGCTCAAATGCTTGATATGATTTGTTATAGCGAAAGTGCCAAAACTCGCGCCTTGTCAATTTTACGCGAATTTGATATAAAAAAGCCCGTTAAGGTCAATCAAGGCTGGTACTTTGTTAACTCTTCTCAATCTGGCCCCAAAGAAGGATAAAAGTGGTTACTTTCGTTAAAGGCGACATATTCAAATCTCCAGCGCAGGTTCTTACGAACACTGTTAATTGCGTTGGCGTGATGGGTAAAGGTGTCGCCCTGGAGTTTAAGAACCGCTATCCAAAAATGTTTGGTGACTACAAGTCGAAATGTGATCTGGGCGAAGTAAAGCCTGGTCAGCCCTACCTGTGGGAAGACGATTCAGCTCAAGTGCTCAACTTCCCCACAAAGCGACATTGGAGAGATGGCTCCCTACTTCAGGATATTGAGGACGGACTTAAACACCTTGCCAGCTCTTATGAGAAACTAGGTATTCAATCTATTGCCATGCCTGCACTTGGGTGTGGACTTGGTGGATTAAAATGGTCAGAAGTTCAGCCTTTGATTGTGAAGTATCTTGGTAACATACCCGATCTTGATGTCTATGTTTATGAACCTCAAAGCGTTGCCTCCATCAAAAATGATATGACAGGAAGCTCAACGTCTCCTGAGGCCGGTGACGAGAAGATCTCTGCGCGGCAGCCCGAGGCATGATTTAAGTATTTAGCCCTCAAACGACCGCCTAGGCTCGTGACACTGGACCACATACAGTTTGCATACAATTTGTATTTGTTTGATATGCAGGTCGCATTTATCATTTTACCTTAGACACAAATCAAGGATGAAAAAGACCCCCTACAAGAGCCTCGACCAGTTGGTCGGTGGGCCTGATGAACGCGTTCCTCTTTCAACAAGAGTTAAAAAAGATACGAAGACCTTTCTTAACCGTGAGGCCAAAGTTCGTAACCTGACTGTCTCTACTCTTTCGGCGGCCATCCTTGATGATTACTGCAAAACATTCCAGAAAGATAAGAAGGGGTAGATCATGGCATCAAAGAAAATCACATCCATCCACGACCTACTCGAACAATATAACGAACGCATTGTGAACCAAAGGGACAAGGGCACGAGCTTTGAGCGGCTGATGAAAAGCTACCTTGAGTTGGACCCGCTTTATCAAGATCAGTTCAAGACGGTTTATCTTTGGAGTGAGTGGCCGCATAAGACCACGGGCCAAGATTACGGCATTGATTTGGTGGCCAGATCACACCTCACCTCACCGAAGAATCGTATAAAGCCCTTACCGATTACTTGCACAAATTCTACGGTCAGTTCAGCTTGGAGGTGCTGAAAGTTCCTTACAGCATTGAAGACGAAGAGCCACTATCCACGGATGATCTCATTCGCATCGTTCGGCGAGTTCAAAAAATTACAAAAACCGGCGGAACACTTCACGGGCTTATTCGAAACGAGTTCGTACGCTTAAAAAAGCAAAGAAATTCCCGGCCAGCAGAGCCTCGGTTTTTGCTAAACAAAGCCTCCAGAACATCTTACGAAGGACAAATCGAGAAGGAAGTTTACAATGGAGAGTTTGCAAGTTGCTTTGGTCCTATTCCTTACCAAATCAAAGCTCCAAGAAAAAGCGATAAGGGATACCTTTATGCAAGAAGAGCTTTTCGGCATTTAATCAAGGTCAATTCGATTGATCAGTATGTGATTGATTCCTTAGATCCCAATAACAGATTGCCACTTATGGGGCCGCATCTTTTCAAGTACGCCATTGTTAAAGAGTTTTTCTTTGATGACGAGACAAGTCTTACGCGTCGAGCGGCCGACTTCTATTTCAACGAGATTGGCAGTCCTCAGTACCGTCCCTTTTCTTGCGAAACAACTCCCAACATGTTTGATCCCAAAATAGAAGGATGGCCGTCTTTAGGAATTACTAGAGGCGGAGGCCGCAAGTACGAGTTGCTCGCAGAACTGGCTTCTGATCAACAGAGCACCACATTTATTCAATAAAGATTCGAGGTGGGTAAACATGGTGAATAGAATCAAGATTAAAACTGGAATGGGAATGTCACTGGCCTTCGTAACAATTGCCAGTCTGTCAAATATCCAAACCGAAAACCCTCACAAATTTCAAGCGGTTAACCGACCGTCGTGCCATAGTGAGCACCACGATGATAAGATCACCCGGATCTCAAAATCGGTTCGACAATGCAAAGGGTGCGGTCAAGTCAAAGACCAATCGGCCTTTGCAAGCAAGGGACGAGACCGGCCAAGTGCGTTTTGCAAAGAATGCGATAACCATCGGCGGCGATCAACTTACAGTCCCAAAGAGGGTGCCCCCGATTGGGATCAGGTAGCAATCGTATTCGAGCCAGCACCAGTTCCTGGGTTAGATACGGCAAAGCTAGTGATGGAGCTGCTCGACGAGTTTCACCTTCAAGGTCGAACTCAACAGCAAGAAAAGTCGATTGCCGATTCAATCATCGAAGGAGGCACTTCTCTTGATGATCTTATAAGGAGTTAAGTATGAGAAAAATTGGAGTCATTGTCAGGGTCTCCACAGATGAACAAGCACTTCGCGAAGAGGGTTCAATCAAGAACCAACTCATTGCTTGCAGGAGATATGTTGACGAACAAAATGCATTACACGGTGGTCGCTGGGGAGTTATTGTTGACGAGTACGTTGATGACGGCTTCTCTGGTAAATCGCTTGATCGCCCCGCCATGAAGCGAGCACTTGCCGATCTCAATTCCGGCAAGATTGATACGCTTGTTTTTACAGCTCTTGATCGTGTTCTGAGAAATAAAACTGGTTGGTATCGGCTCTTAGAGTATTACAAGGATCGAGGAGTTCAGTTCATATCCACTCGCCAAAAGATTGACCTCTCAAGCGCAATCGGTAGAGCAATGTTCGGCCTCGTTCTTGAGTTCGGTCAGTTTGAAAGAGAACAAACGGTCGAGCGTGTTGTCCATAGCATCCGAGAAAGAAAACGGCGCGGACTTTACAATGGTGGACCTATTCCTTTTGGCCTTGAGGCAACTGAAAAGAAGGGGCACCTGCTGGTGAATCCGACCAAGCAAGCTATCGCAAACTCGATCATAGATGCTCTTCTTAATGAAAGCGACTGCCTTAAGAGCACGTGCAAAATCATAAATGGACGCGGTTGGTTCAGAGACTGTGGGCCTTGGAACTTCCAAGCTCTTGCTCACTGGATTCGTAATCCCCATGTTGCAGGTCAGGTCGAGATAAATGCAAAGAACAAAAACAAAGATCAGTCTCAGCTTCCAGATGCAGAAAAATACCAGTTACTTGATGCCATGTGGGAACCCGTCATTGAGAGGAAAAAACTGGAAACTGCTCGCAAGCTGCTTGATGAAAACTATCGCAAGCTGAAAGTCTCAACTTGGCAAGACCACGAGTACCTCCTGACGAACTTAATCGTTTGTCACCAAGGTAATCCGCTTACTGGCGGCAGTGGCCGAGGCCGCAGTGGTCAGAAGTACGCTTATTACAAACACCCACACAGGATCAAATGTTCTTGCGGTATTGGCAGAGTTCCCACCGCAAAGATCGAACAACACATATTCCGTGAGCTTAAAAGACTGCTGAAGGCACCGAAGCTCGTCGCGCAACTTTGTGATGAGGCCAACAAAAAAGCTCTGAGCACTCAACCAAACTATGATGAAATGATTCGGTCAGAGAAAAAACGTATCGATAGCGTCACGAACCAACTTGATAAAATCAAAGACGAGATTCTCGCCGCTAATTCACCAGAAGAAAAACAGATGTGGCGGGATAAAGCCTTCAGACTTCAGAGCGATCGCACCAACATCGAAAAACAAATCATCCACTTTGAGAACCTCAAGAGAAGCAAACCTGAGCCAGTCTCACATTCTGCGATCTTGAATGCTCTGAGCAAACTTTCTGATGGCTTCAAAGGAATGCCCGTAGCGGCTCGCTTACGACTTATCAAAGGGGTCATAGCAGGCATTCGAATCAACAAAGATTACACGCTTACAATGCAGGTTAAGAATCCGGATTTGTTAGATTTTAAGGGAGATAGCCATTCGGTAATCACGGGGGCAATGGGTTCGCCCACTTACAAAAATGGCTCAGAAGGAGGGATTAAAAAACCCGACCCGTTTAAGATGTAAGATGCCGATTTAATTAGAAAAAAGCAAGACCTTTCTATTGCCGATTAGGGCAAAAGAGGTCGGTGTTATGATGTTGGGTGCTTAATTTTTGGGAATAAAAAAACCTCCTGACCGCTTGGGTTCAGGAGGTTCCGATTTTAAGGACTGGCTACTCTCTCCATTCCCGCTGGGGGAATGACCGCCACAATGGCGGGAGTTTTCTCCTACCTTAATTTTACCAAATTGATTTCTGGAATCCTAATTGGTGAGTCTTTCACTCAACTATTCCAAGTTATTGAATTGGACGGGGATTTCCTCATTAAAAAACCATCCGCAAGATTTTTTCGTGAGGGGCATTGGGAGTCGCAGATATTTTAATAATTTTCTGGGGCTACAACTTCAGCTCGGCAACCTATTTCGCTGGGAACTGAATACTTTTAAAAAACAATAAATGGCAAGGCAGATGATATGGAAAACGATGAGGAACCCTTGCTCACCAAAAAAAGAGGAAAATCCTATATAGGCAATCAGTTGAGTCATCGCAATTAAAATAAAAAGAAAATCTCCCCAGGGTTTTCGCAAAAACAAGCCGATAGAGGCCAAGAGGTCAAAAATAAGGAGAAATAAAATCCAGCTTTTCCAAATTAAATCCATTTCGGAAAAGTTTAAGCGGATATTCGCCACATCAAGGGCATGGAGTAAAAAACCGATAAAATAGAAAACCGCCAGAATCAGCTTAAAGATGGAAAAGCTTTTATTGATGAGTCCTGGCTGACTCAAAGGTCAAAGCCCTGTATGTTTAAAGAGAGGGTGAATTGTCGCCTTTGCTCATCAAACTTTTTCTCTTGGAATCCAAGAGAGGCATAAAGTCGTCGGGCAATTTCGTTGTGTTCAAAAACACAAATCTCAACAGATTCAATACCCAAGGCATTTAATTTCTTTCCGCATTCGGTCATCACTTTTCGTCCGATGCCTTGAGAGCGGAATTGAGGATCCAAATAAATATCATAGCCAAAGGCAGTTTTTTCTTTTGGTTTCAGTTGAACCCAGACAAAACCAATCTGGCTTCCATCATTTTCAACCAAAAACCAAACATCATCGTTCCATATTTTTGTGGGTGGACCTCCCAGCTTATCTTTTAAAGCAGACGGGACCTCGCCTGTGGATTTCGCTGTTTCGTCCACAAAGTTATTAAAAGAAAACTCGGCAACCTTTAAAAACTCTTCTGGAGTTTGTGTTCTTAACTGAATACTCATCACTCAATCACTTTCGCATAATAGGCCATATCCCAAAACTTGTTCCGATGGAAAATGGCAGATTTCAAAGTCCCCTCGTAGCTCATGCCGACTTTTTCCATTACTCGGCTACTTGATTTGTTCTCTACTTTACAACGGGCCTGGATTCTCTTGAGGGAAAACTCTTTAAAACAATAATCCATCACTACTTTAGATGCTTCGGCCACAAATCCCTTTCCCCAATGTTCTTCGCCGATGGCATAAGCTAATTCCATCGCTTTCGCTTGCTTGGATGTCCAAAAGCATCCCACGGTTCCAATAACTGTTTGGGGGTTTTCTTTTAAGGTGATTCCGAAAGGTTCGGGAACTCCCTTGGAATAATAATCAAAAATATAATCTTTAATGTAGCTCAAACTGTCCTGAACGGACTGATGGGTTTCCCAAAGAGTGTATTTACAAACATTGGGATTCTTCGCATAGGCAAAAATACTCTCGGCATCGGTCAGTTGAATCGGTCGCAGAATAAGTCTTGATGTTTCAAGAGTCGGCGGTTGCCATGTTTTGCTATTATCATAAATAACCGCATCATCCTGTCTCTTAAGGGAAAAGGTGATGGTTTCAACTTCATCGTTTGTTTCATTCTGTAAACAATGGAGTTCTGTTTCTTTCGGGTCAAAAAAGATAAATGAACCTTCTTGAGCCGTTCTTTTTTGTTCTCCCCAGATGACGGAGAGCTGGCCTTTAGAAACAAAGACAATCTCCTCAATATAAGAATGACGATGGGCTGATGATGCTCGTTTTTGTGGGGCAATAATGTCGTGAGTGAGAAAAACCTGTCTTGAACCAAAGAAATCGGAAACCACATGAGAAAAGGAATACAACTCTCCGCTCTTGGAGTTGATAAGTTGTTTATGTTCAAGCTCATTTTTATTTATTATTTTCATTTAAGAAAACTTTTTCACATCTCGTCAGTTTTGTCCATTCTCCTCCTCAAAGCGGTCTTGATTTTCCTGGAGTTTAACCAAATCGGATTCCATTTTCTCTCGGCTGATTCTGGGATATTTTCGCAGAGCATCCTCAATCGGCAATCGCAATAAATCCCGCTCATAGTCGGTCAAAAAATAGTCCCACGGGAGCGGTTCGTTTTCATCGGCCATCTTGCCCTCCCGTATTGACCGCAAAAAACATCAGGGTCGTGGGTTTGGAAAAATAAAAGGCTCGGAGTAGGAAATTGAGGTCCACCCGTAGTCCGTCAAAATAAACCTCTCCGTCCTCACTATGAACAAAAGAGGCATGGTTCAAAACATCTTTGGCGGGTTCTCCGCTTGAATCAGGAACCTCCATCATTGCCAAGACCAAATCACCATCGACAAGTCTTCGCAAAAAGATTCGCAGGAAAACCTCTTCGTTCATGCCGTTGGGATTCATCACCAGCATTCGGCAGGAATTAAAAATCGGGTGATTATCAATGAATCCCATCAGGTTTTCAGGCTGGACGGAGTTTTCTTTTTCTTCTGTCTGTTCTTGAATCCATCGCATTTCATCAAAAGCCGTTAGGTCGTCGTGAATGTCCAGGCGGTCCTTCAAAACCAGAATCATGTTGAGCAGGGCAAGGCTCGCACAACCGCAAGCTCTGGCATCTGGAGTTCCCTTTTTAGTTTCATCTATGACCGCATAAAATGGAGCTTGATGGTCGGGGTTCTTGAGTTCGTTCAGTTCAAGGATTTTCATGCTTGGTTCTCCTTTAGATTCGCATAGAAAAATTGACTGAACTGATTTCGTAGTCCCTCCAGCCTTTCGCTAAAGGCCACCTCTTTGGCCCGTTTGGTTCGGTCATTCTCCGCAAACCGATTCGTTAAATGTTTTAGCTCTCGCATCTCCGCATCTTTCTGGTTTTTCCAGTTCAGGATTTGGTTGATGATTTCTTTTTGTGTAAAGCTCATGGCTCACCTCCTAAAAACTAAATGGAGGATTTTAAAAGTAGGTTGTGGATTTTTTTGGTGAGCTTGATTCGTTTGGTCGCTTGCTGGATGACTATGGATTTTAATATCGCCAGGTCAATTTTATTCATTATCTGCTCGGTGATTTCACCGCAAGAGTCTGTCCCCAGGATTCTTAATTCCAGATTTATTAAATCCTCTGGCAATTCGGTCAGCCCGTAGCAGGTCAAAAACTTTTTAAGGTAGTCGGCCCCTTTCTCTTTCTTGACCTGGGCGGTCTTTCCATAGGCCACAAGATTAAAGCGGGAGTTATAGGCTTTATAATAGACCACCGCTCGCTTTTTCTTGAGGAGGTAGAGGGTCAGTCGTTTAAAATCGCATCGGTCAAGGGACTGATATATTTTTGGCTCTTGGGTGATGAATGAGAAATCAATCCTACTCACCAAAAACTTGATATTTCGGTCTTTCAAAAACTGGATGACCTGTTCCAGTTTCGCAATGGCATCAGGTCGCAGAAAAAACAATCCCTTGAACTGGATGGATTTCTGGAATGGGTGGGATAATAAAAAGATTTCTTTGCTTTCGCTCTGGTAAAGGGTCCGTGAGTTCCAGGTGGAGCTGATGGCGGGCATCTCCAGTAATTTAAAAATCTCATGGGCCAGGGCATCGTTCACCATGAGAGTGGAATTGTAAGACACTCCGTCCTCATCAATCTGGGGAACAATCAGGGTCGTTTCTTGTTGGTGATAAACTTGTAAATCCAAATAATCCAAGCGGGCCAGTTGTTTCATATAAACCTCCACCGATTAAATGGAGATTTTTAATTGTCGTCCGTGAGAATGAACGGCACTTGAACCTTGATGACTTGCCCGTTGCCAGAAAAAATAAACCGTCCCGCTTTCAAAGTCGTATCGGTTAGAGTCTTTTCATCGCCCACCAGTAAACGGCTCATTTGGGCGGAGTTTCGGCCCAATAGAAAATTGATGATATTGGTTCGCTGGAGGGTCAGTTCCTCCACCTTGAGAGTCTGGTTGCTTAAAATCACAAAAACCCCAGAGCTACGGAATAACTGGAGAATGGAATTGATGAGATTCGCCAGCTTGTCTTCAAGGTCGTATTGCTCCTTGAGCTGGATTTGCTCATCGGCGGAGTCTTTGGTTATTCGGATGCTGGGCCGTGGAGTCATGTATTGGCTTAACTCATCGCAAATCAGGAGCATGGGTTGAGGGATGGGTTCTAATCCTGGGTATTTGGATTTAATCTTGAGCCAGTGGGAAATCGTGATGCCGTTATCGGCCAGATATTTCCTGTATTCATCAATTTCTTTTTTGTAGTTCTCAAGAGTCGCAACGGCCTCTCGCAACTCATCCAGAAAAATCGGATTTAATGTTTTCGTCCCTGGGTATTTCTGGATAAGTCCGTGGAAATCCGTCCCCTTGGCATCCAAAATTAAAACCCGATAAAAATGGGAGCCAGTGGCTTGAATCCATGTCTCCAAAAATGAGTTGGCCACCGCCATGATGGAATTGCCCTTGCCTCCACCAGCTAAAGAAAAAATCCCCAGAGAAAAATCACCCCGTCGCAAATCCAAAATCAAATCCTCGCCAATGGCGGTTAGGCCCAGCCAATACTGGCCAGGTTCAAGATTTTTCGGGCAATCGGTCATTGAGAGAGTTTCTCTAAAGCTCTCGGTGTGGAAAATGATTTGGGGTTGTCTCCAGGGGATTCTGGGTTTTCGGGTTGAGATGTGTTCAATCTTGATTCCCAAAATGTGTTCCAGATTTGGCTTGAGCCGTTCAAAGTCGGGAACGGCAAAGGCGGGGTTGTATTTGGTTAGGACGATATTATTTTGCTCTTGATGAATCTTGAGAGTGGATGAGATGACTTTTTCACGGATGGCTTTGGTGGTGGGGTCAGTGAATCGCTTTCGTTTTTCAAAATAGATTCCCAGAGTCTTGAGCTGGCTCTTTCGGAATTGGAAATGATTTTTTATTTTACGATAGAGAAATGCCAAAAGCCCCACTCCAATGAGCAGGGCCGTCAGCATCGCAAAGAGTTTCATCTTTACGATGGAGTCCATTATTTCAACTCCACTTTTTTAATGATTCGGGTGTAAGTCTTGACGGACTTTCCCTCTGGTATGTGGAATTGCTCCACCTCCAAATAATAATCCCCAGGCTTGATTTCCTGGAGAGATTTACAGCGGATGTAATCGGGAGCCGTGAGGGTTTCGGTGACTTTCTTTTCGCTCTCAAGAATCACCACCCACTTGAGATTTTTCCCGATGTCCTTTTCATCGGTCGCAGGGGAACATTCCACCACTTTCGCTTTTATCAGGTTCGCTATTTTTGCCATTGTCTTTCTCCTTGTTTTTGGAGGCATCATTGCCTCTGGAGAAATAAATGGAGGATTTTAAAAGTGGATTTTTATGGGTGTTTTTTAGCCAGGTTTGGGGCTATTAGATATAGCCCCAAACCTGGTTCAATCACGGAGCCTTTTTGTAGTTCTTTTTCGTGTAAGCGGTTTCATTAAAACGGATACTCCGCTTGTCTTTGTAGTGATGCCATGTTGTCTCAATGGACTTGTGGCCCGCCCAGATGCTGATTTGTTCAAGGCTCTGGCCCTTGCTCAATAGAAAATCCGTGAACCCCTTTCGCCCGCAATAGAGGTCATATTTAAAATTAGCATCGTAGGTCTTTCGGTCGTCTTTACAGTGTTTGTCCACCCATTTCGGTGAGGGTCGCAGGGCTTGTTTCTTTTCAATCATCGTCAAGGCTTTCTCTTGTTCCTCGCAGATGATGGGGATTCGTTTGTCTTTTTCGTCCTCATCCACCACGGTGAGCTTGCTTTGGTAAACCACCAGGGCGGGGACTCCGCCATGATTTTCAGTTTTTGGATTTTTAATGGCATCGTCGCACTCGGAGGGCCTTAATCCAAAAACAAAACTGATAAAGAGCCAGTTATATTTTTTCATCTCATCCAGTTGAGTGTCGTCAATTTTGCTCCGCACTTTCTTGAGCAGTTCCTCGGTCATCGGCTGGCTTTCTTTTCTCACTCCGTCTTTGCCTTTGTGGGCAATGGAAATCGCATTCTGTGTCTTGATTCGCAGTTTGCCCACGGGTTCAAAAAATGTTTTATGTTTTCGTGAATAGAAAACTCCCCACTTGTTCAGGATATAGAAAATATCTTTACAATAAGAAACGGAGTATTTTCTTTTTTCGTCTTTCATGTAGGCCACCATCAAATCCACATTGGCGGAATAATCATGGGGCTGGAGTTTTAATTCTTTCGCCATCTCCATCACAATTTTAAAATTGGTGATGAGGCGGTTTTTAAATCGGGGCTTACCATCGCTTCCAGCTTGAACCCGCATCACAAACTCATCCACCAAATCGTCGGGGAATAGAGTTTTATCAATGGCTTTTAGTTCTTCCAGTCGTCGCAATGCTCGGACTTGGGAGGAGGTAATCTTGAGAGAGGTTTTTCTTATCTTTTTGTATTTTTTAATTTCGGCTCGGGCTTGAGCCACGGTCATCGTTGGAGTGAGTCCTAATTCGGCAAACATCGCAGGGGAGATTTGTGTTTGTTTTTTCTTCCCGTCTTTCCAGGATTCAAACATCACTCGCCACTTGCCAGAGTCTTTGGGTTTTTCACTCACATAAAAAAATCCTTTGCTCCGCAGAGTTTTATTCGGCGGATTCGCATTGGGATTCACGGCCACAGGAGCCGATTTTGTTTTCTTGGTTGTCTTGTTTTTTGTCTGGGACTTTTTGGCCATCGTTTTCTCCATTGGGTAAATCGGAAAAAACGGATGAGTTCTTTAGTAGTGGCACCTACACCACCGACCCTAAAAACCCCGACCAAATCTTGTAAGTTATTGAAATCATTAAAGAAATGGCTCAGGAGGAGGGACTCGAACCCCCGACCAAGCGGTTAACAGCCGCTTGCTCTACCGACTGAGCTACTCCTGAACACCGGAAATCTGAAATTAGTAGATTTGAATTTTGAAGTCAAGAATCGATTCCTAAGGATCTCGAGCCCTAGTCGATAGCTAAACCCAAAGCAGACATTTGGGTTTTTAAGCCTTCGACTTTATAAATTAAGCTTCCCTGGCGAACAAAGGTTCTGGATGTGTCCGCTTCCAGAATGACCTCTTCACCTTTATCATTCATGGATTTCATGAAGGATGACCACTGTATCTTGGTAACTTCCTCTGAATTATAGCTAGAATACGCCAGCCGACAGAGCTGCTGAATGGATTTAGGTTCCCGAACCGTCTGTTCTTTGGGAATTATAAGTACTACCTGCACGGTTTCTGAGCACCACTCAAGATGCCGAGACTGTGACGGAGATCCTATCAGAACATCGACATTGTTCGAAAATGACGGAGACTTAACGTGTTGCATTACGGCAACTACGCAATAGAGAACGACACCATAGAGACCGACTTTTAAATAAAGCCATTTAGACTGCTGTGCTTTCATAAAAAAATACGATAGCAAAGCAAGCGGATTTGGTAAATATTTTAACGATGTTTCGCTGCTTACCTGAATTCGGCAATTGCTTTAATTATGTCTACGACCAGAACGCGAGTGAAGGTTTATTTATATTCCACGGTTTTCCGTCACAAAAAAATCGTAATAAAGATTTAGCCCATTTTCTATTTCAAAATACCAAAGCTTCGGTTTTTGTTCATCATTACGAGGGCATTGGGGAATCGCTAGGTAAATTCTATTTCGAAAAATCGCTTACGACCGCGATGAGGTACGTCGAACACATCCGCAAGGAATTTGATCTTAAACGAATTCACTTCCTAGGACACAGCTGGGGTGGTTTCGTATCGCTTAATTTACTTCCTATTTTTGCTGATGATTTAGGATCCCTAGTCCTGTATTCACCGTTTACTCAAATTCCTGACAGTAAAGGCATCGATGAACTTGCCGACAATTTAATGAAAGAGTATCCACATATGTTCTTTCACCGGGATCATGCGGATGTGAGCGCCGAGTTTAAAATGATTCAGAACAATTTTCCGTATGTTCCTTCACTGTCTAAAACGAAATGGCAAAAGCCTACTCTTGTATTGCAGGCAAAGAATGACTTGTTAACACCTGAAGAAAAAACTAAATCTGTATTGCCATTACTGGGGCCTAATTCACATTACGAAGAGCTTTTGATTGATCATTCGTTTACTCAAAAGCGCGAACAAACATTTGACCAAACTTTAAATTTTTACAAAAGAATTCAACTCGCAAAATAAGGACCCTATGGAAAAGTCGTTTTTAAAAATCTCATCGTTTTTCGTTTTTAGTTCTGTAATTTTACTCAGCTGCTCAAGCCCTGAAAAAACACAAACACCGCAAAGTTCAGTCATAGTTTCTGATTTCGCGAAACCTCATCGCCAAGATTATGTGATGACAGGTAAAAAATATGCGCTAGCGACCCAAGGGATATTAACAACCAAAGCTGCCACTGAAATTCTGGATAAAGGCGGGAACTTAATCGATGCGTTTGTCGCCGCTTCATTCTGTATTTCCGTTGAACGTCCGCACTCTACTGGAATTGGTGGCGGTGGATTCCTTGTGTTTCACCAAGCGGGGTCAAAAGAAAATATAGTTATCGATTTTCGTGAACGCGCCCCAATGAAATCGTTCCGTGATATCTATTTAGATAAAAAAGGCGAATACCTCAGCGATTTGTCTAAAGACGGCTCTTTATCGGTAGCGGTTCCGGGATTAGTAAAAGGCCTATGGGAAATTCATAGCAAATACGGAAAAATGAAATGGGCGGATGTACTAGCTCCGTCTATAAAAATCGCGGAAGAGGGATTCTTTGTTTATCCTGATTTAGAAAAAGCACTTAAAGAAAGAAAAGACGTTTTAGCTAAGTTTCCAGACTCTAAGAAAATATTTATCAAAAAAGACGGCACTACATATAAAGTCGGCGAAGTCCTTGTTCAGACTGACTTAGCTAATACGTTGAAAGCTATCGCTAAAAATGGCGAAAAAGAATTCTACCAAGGTGCTACGGCTAAGAAAATCACCGCGTTCTTGAAAAAGACGGGCGGTATTGTTACTTCGGCTGATTTAAAGAAATACAAAACAATTGTTCGTAAGCCAGTTGAATCAAAATTCATGAATTACAAAATTGTTTCTATGCCACCTCCAAGTTCTGGAGGTATCCATGTAGTTCAGTTTTTGAAAATGTTAGAAAAAGAAAACTGGACACCAATGGAAATGAACACGGCTAAAGTTATCCACTACCAAGCGTCTGCATTCCAGATGGCATTTGCTGATCGCGCTCAATATTTGGGTGATCCTGATTTTGTAAAAGTACCAATGACGCAATTAATTTCTGATACCTATTTAGATCAGCGCAAAAAAGAAATTACGATGGATAAAGCTCGCGCAGCCAACGAAGTTCGTTTCGGTAATGTTGAACAAAATAAGGAATCGACCGAGACGACTCATATGTCGTTTCTAGATAAAGACGGTAATGCGATCAGTTCGACTCAAACAATCAATGGATGGATGGGTTCAGGCGCAGTTGCAACGGGTACAGGCATCGTATTGAATAACGAAATGGATGATTTTTCGTCTAAACCGGGCGCTGCCAATTTATATGGCGCCGTTGGGTCTGATGCAAATTCTATCGCCCCCTTTAAGACACCGCTTTCAAGTATGTCACCAACACTTGTTTTCGATGAAACCGATCGACCGATAATGGCCGTCGGTGCCCCAGGTGGAACACGCATTATTAGCTGTACCGCTTTGACTATTTTCAATCATTTATTTTTTAAACAATCTCTAGAAAGTTCGGTAAAAAATATTCGCGTACATCATCAGTGGCAACCCGACACTTTGTATATTGAACAACCGGGTCCGGCCCCTAAAGAATTAGAAAAACTAAAAAGCATGGGCTATAAAATCGAACTCGGCGGAATCCCGTGTCGAGTTATGTCCGCAGCTTTAGAAACGAACAACGCTGAATTCACCGCGGTTGCGGATCCCCGCGATATCGGAACGGCCAGCGCTAAGTGATAGCAAAGTAAATGCTAAGTAGATGCTAAGTAGATGCTAAGTACGTTTTTAAATCACTGAAACCACCCACAAGTACACCTTTGTGAAATACTTGTGGGAAGGTCGGCCAACCACTCCAAAGTTTAATTGCTAGTCTCACTTTCCAGCCCGCAAAATAGTTACCATGTTCTATATATTTGTAACTAATACCTTTTGCCTTTAGAAATTTACGAGCATTTTGAACCGGAATATTGTGAGCCATGCCAACGATGACCCATTCATTATTTTGAATCGCATTTTCAACTTCAGCCACAGCACTGGCATGAAAGCTTGCCATAGAGTCTTGCGCGCGCTTTGAAATTCTACTTTCGTTTAATGTCTTTCTCATTCTAGATCTCCTGAAAACTGTTTTTGTAATAACTTATAATAAATTCCTGACTTGTCTTTAGATAGCTCTTCGTGTTTTCCACTTTGAACAACTTCGCCGTTGCTCAAAACGAAAATTTTATCGGCATCTACAATGGTAGAAAGGCGATGTGCAATCACGAGGCTCGTGCGACCTTCCATCAAGTGATTTAAGGCTTCTTGAACCAAAGCTTCACTTTCCGTATCCAAGCTTGAAGTCGCTTCATCTAAAATTAGAATCTTAGGATCTTTCAATAGGGCACGAGCAATAGCCACGCGTTGTTTCTGGCCACCTGATAGCTGTAATCCTTTTTCGCCGACTTTGGTTTGCATGCGTTCCGGAAATCTTTGAATAAATTCCCAGGCATTGGCTGACTTAGCCGCTTGTTCAATCTGCAATGAATCTGCAGTTTCGCGTCCGTATTTAATGTTTTCTTCAATTGTAGATGATATTAGAATTGGCTCTTGTGAAACAATACCAATTTGTTCACGTAGCCAAGTTACATCTAGGGACTGAATCTCTTGACCATCGATTTTTATTTGACCTGAATCAATCGGATAGAATCCAGGAATCAAACCCGCAATTGTCGATTTACCCGCACCTGATGATCCGACGAACGCAACTTTTTGGCCGGGTTCGATTTCAAAAGTTAAATCTCTAACGACTTTAATATCTTTGCGAGTTGGATAGCTAAACGAAACATTTTTAAACTCGATTTTCCCATTTACTTTATCCGGTCTCTTACCCGTAATTATTTCTTGAGTTGGTTTTTCCAATATTTCAAAGATTCGTTCTGAAGCACCTAAGCCCGCTGCAAAGTCACCCCACAGACTGCCCAAACTTCCAACACCGATCGCAACTAACATTAAATATAAAAGAAATTGCGTTAAATCCCCAACAGTCATGTAGCCGTCGATGACTTGGTAACCGCCGTAAGCCAGCACCACGCACACTGCAGAGAATCCCACAAACATCGCTACCATCATAAACACGGTGATCGCCGTGATTCTTGCTTTCACAAATCCAAGCGCATGATCTAAAGATTCTGTGTATCGACTTACTTCAAAGGATTCCCTTACAAACGATTTTACTGTTTTTACGCCAGACAACGTTTCTTCCGCCACGATGCTAGAGTTCGCAACCGCCTCCTGAAGACTTTTTGAGTGCAAACGAATTTTCTTACCGTACAGGGCCGCAAACAGTGCAATCGGTGGTATAAGTAAAAACATAATTGATGTTAACTGCCACGATGTATAGAACATAAATCCAAGTCCACCGAGCACTTGTCCCAGGTTTCGCAGGCCTTGCGATATATTTACACTCACCGTGTTTTGCAGAGTTGTGCAGTCTGAAGCTAAGCGACTCATTAATTCGCCGGTTCGGTGGAAATCAAAAAACGAAACTTCTTGAGCCATTAAATTTTTGAATACGCGTTGACGCAGCTTTAGCACGATCCTTTCGCCGCTAAGTGTGAACAAAAAATAACGCACACTTGAGGTAATTCCCTGTAGAATAAATACCACGAATAGGACACCAACGGACCACCACAACAGATCGATTCGTTTTGTTTGCAGTACATTATCTACCATCCAACGAATAACTTGGGGATAGGCTAAAGAAGAACCACTCGAAATTACTAGGAAAAATAGACCCCAACCCAGAGTTTTGAATTCAGGCTTGGCCACACTCATCAATCTTTTCGTTGAAACACTTTTATTCATATGCTCCCTAGTGTGCTCGCAAATTTATAAAAGTTCAAATTTTAGAATTTGGCCTTCAGCATATGAAAAAATATTTAGAGTATTTTTCTTACTATTCACAATTTCGTCTATTGAAATAAGTCTGCATCTTAAACAATAAAAAAGGGGTCCCAAAATGTTCAAATTAGTATTAGCAAGTTTAGCTCTATGTTTTGCGTCGGTATCTTTTGCTGGCATTCCAGCATCAATGAATACATGTGAACCATCTGCTAGTTTAAAAGTAGCTTACAAAGTTGTAGATAAATCAATTTCGATTGATCTTTCTGGAAAAGGCGAGGACGGAAAACCATTTCAAGGTTCTTCAACTTACACAATCGTTAACAGTGCTGATTTCACACCGGCAGAATTTTCTGCAGATGATATCAAAGTTATCAACACGATCGCCGGCATCTCTAACTTTACTAACGGCGTATGGTTAGACATTACTACAGGAACTGAAAAGTCATCGATGATGTTTTTAGAGTTCTTGCCTGGTCAATATTCAGTACTTTGGGTGGTTCAGGGTTTTCCATTGCCACTAGGTAAAACTGATCTTTGTAACTAAATTAGTTTGATATAAAACGATTCGGGAATTTGACGAAAATTTGACAAACTCCTGAGTCGAAACAGCTGCTAACCTAAAGCAGTTCAGTTTATTCTAAATATTCTGGATTAATAAACTAAACGGCTTTGGTTAGGGCTCAAATGACTTTTCAAAAAAATACTGACGGTTTGAAATTATTCTTTTCTTCTAGCAATTCAGACGCTCATTACATTTCAGAAGTTCTAAAATTTAATCCCATCGGATTTGTCTTTGCCGACCGAAATTATAAAATAGTTCAAGTAAATGATTCTTTTGCTCGTTGGAGTTCTGCGAAATCCGACGACTTTGTTGGCAAGTCTCTAGTGGATATTTTCGCAAATCTTTGGCTTTTTATGGAACCTCAATGTCAACGCGCCCTTCGCGGAGACGCCACATCTAACCAGGAACTTAAGTCAGTTCAAGGAACTGACCCAAACAAAACCTGGCTGATAAGTTATTTTCCGATTCAAAACGACAGTGATGTTCTTGGTTTTGGAATTTCTATAAACGATATCAGTGATCGAAAAATGCTAGAGCGGCATCGTGAACAAGAGCTTGAACGAGTATCGCGACTGAATAGTGTATTAAGTCGCATCAATCAAAATATAGGCCTGTCGCAAAATCGCGAAGAGCTTTTTGATAGAGTCAGCCTTACTCTTATTGAACAGGGCGGGTTTCCGATGGCCTGGGTTGGCTGGTACTCGGCTGAAGACAAGGCGTTGTTACCAAATAATAAATATCAACTTGAACTAGAAAATCGAGTCGGGATGAAAATCTTGGTTGATAGACCTGAAATGGCGAGTGGAATGACAATCGCTTTTAACTCTGGACAACCTTATATTTCCAACGACATGATGAACGATCCAAATATTTCTTTCTGGAGGCCTCAATACAAAGAAAGGGGATTTAAGTCGTCGGCTTCATTTCCTATCAAGGAAAATGGAAAAATTGCCGCGGTGATGGGGATTTACGCCTACGAAACTAATTTCTTCCGTGACAAAGAAGTCGCTCTTCTTGCGGAAACAGCTCAGGACATTTCTTTTGCGTTAGATAATCTTGCCGAAGGCCATGCGCGCAGGCGGGCAGAATCGACTGCACACGAAGAAAAATTATTTTCAGAGGCCATGATCGAAAGTATGCCCGGTGTTCTTTATTTCTACGATGAAAAAGGTCACTTTTTACGATGGAACAGAAATATGGAGCGTGTTTCCGGATATTCATCGGGTGAAATCTCTCGTATGCATCCTTTAGATTTTTTCGCTCCTGAATCAAGACCGATAATAGAAAAACGCATCGACGAAGTTTTTGAAAACGGCGAGGCGTTCGTAGAGGCTCCGTTCCTAACGAAGAACGGCCATTCGATTCCATATTTCTTCACTGGAAAAAGAGTTACTGTGCATGGAATTAAATGCCTTGTGGGTGTCGGTATCGACGTTACCGATAGAAAACGAGCAGAAAAAGCCCTTCAAGAATTAAATGAAAGTTTAGAAATTAAAGTCGCTACTCGAACTAAAGAATTGCAAACCGCTCTGGTTCGGGCGGAATCGGCAGATCGACTAAAATCAGCGTTTCTAGCGACCATGTCACATGAACTGCGCACACCACTAAATTCAATTATTGGGTTCACAGGCATAATTCTACAAAAACTGGCTGGCCCTTTAACAGACGAACAAACTAAACAGCTCGGTATGGTTCGCGGAAGCGCCCGCCATTTACTAGATTTAATTAACGATATTTTAGACCTTTCAAAAATCGAAGCCAACCAATTAGAGCTTCGAATTGAAAAATTCGATCTGCAGGAATCTATCGAACAAACTGTCGCCCTTCTTAAGCCCGCAGCTGAAAAAAAGGGCCTCGTTTTTATTTACGAACTTAAAGGTAATATTACAAACTGGTCTAGCGATCGTCGTCGTATCGAACAAATCCTGATTAATTTAATTAACAACGCCATTAAATTCACCGAACGCGGACAAATCACCGTTAGCGTAGATGTTATTACGCCCTATACAAATCCTAGTTCGGCTATATACCCTTCTGCAATTAGGGTGCGCGTAAAAGATACTGGCATAGGAATTAAGCCAGAACACATGTCACTACTGTTTCAACCGTTTAGACAAATTGATTCTGGTTTATCTCGTCAGCATGAAGGCACTGGTCTTGGTCTGACTATCTGTAGACGACTAGCCACTCTATTAGGAGGTGAAATTTTAGCTAGTAGTGATTGGCCTAATGGAAGTGAATTTTCAATGATCATCCCGCTAAAAGAAAGCAGGAACGCATGAGCAAAAAAACTTTATTAATTGAAGACAATGCTCAGAATAGTTATCTCGCCACCTATCTTTTAGAAAAAAATGGCTATCAAGTAACTCATGCTGCAGATGGCTTGAAAGCGATCGAGATGGCAAAGTCATCTAATTTTGAATTGATTCTTTTAGATATTCAGCTGCCTTCAATGGACGGCTATTCAGTGGCGCGTTCGTTAAGAGAAATTAAGTCAATGGCAGCGATACCCATCATCGCGGTTACTTCCTATGCGATGGTGGGCGATAAAGAAAAAGCCTTCGCCGCTGGATGCAATGGATATATTGAAAAACCAATAGATCCAGATCGATTTATTTCTGAAATCGAAAAAATAGTCACGAACTCCAAGTCTAAGGAAAAAAATAAATGAAACGCGTGCTCATAGTCGATGACCATGAAAATAATATTTATTATTTGCGAAGCCTAATGGAAGGCCATGGTTGGGAAGTCATAACTGCCCGTCATGGAGCCGAAGCTTTGGTTTTAGCACGACAAAAATTTCCCGATCTTTTAATTTCTGATTTATTGATGCCGGTAATGGATGGATATACTTTGCTTAGGCATTGGAAAGCCGATGAGCGCTTAAACAAAGTACCGTTTATTGTTTATACTGCAACGTATACCGAAGCCGAAGACGAACGTTTGGCATTGAGCCTTGGCGCTGATGCATTCATTTTGAAACCTACAGAACCCGATGATTTTCTGCTACGTATAGAAGACGTACAGAAGAGGGCGACCCAAACCCCACCTTCACTTCCTAAAACTATCATAGGCACTGAGGCGGCAACGGCCCATCTGTACAACGAAACCCTTATTAGAAAACTCGAAGAAAAAATGTTGCAACTAGAGGAGAGCAACAAAATATTAAAGCGTGATCAAACTGAATTGCGTATGCTCGAGCGTGCAATTAAGGCAGCTTCCCAGGGAATTGTCATTACCGATCCGAATAGGTCTGACAATCCGATCGTTTATGTCAGCCCCGGCTTTGAGCGGCTCACCGGGTACTCCTCTAATGAAGTCATTGGCCGCAACTGTCGGTTCCTTCAAGGTCGTGATACCAGCCCGGAATCAACGGCAGTGATTCGAAAAGCTCTACAAGGCGCAAATACCTGCGATATCGAAATTTTAAATTACTGCAAAGATGGGCGACCGTTTTGGAATCATTTAAATATTTCGCCTGTTTTGGATTCGGCGGGAAGACTGACTCACTTTATAGGAGTGCAAACGGATGTGACTCAACAGCGTAATTTAGAAAATCAATTACGACAGTCTCAGAAAATGCGCGCCATTGGTACCTTGGCAGGTGGCGTGGCTCATGACTTTAACAACTTGCTTGCGATCATAGGGTTACATGTCGAAAATATACTTTTGCAAATTCCTGCAGACTCGCCATTTAAAAAAGGCTTAGAGAGCATTTTAAAAGCGCAAGATCGGGGTGCTGGTTTAACTCGGCAGCTTTTGGCATTTAGTCGCAAACAGGGAATTGAACTTAAGCCCGTTGATATTGATAAAACTATTATGGGTTTAATAGAAATGTTAAGCCGTATGGTGGGAGAAGACATTGAACTGGAAGCTTTCTACGGAGAAGGAAGCAAAGTAATCCTTGGCGACCTTCATCAACTTGAACAACTCGTAACTAACTTAGTAATTAACGCGCGCGATGCCATTCAGATGAGTGGACGAATCACAATCAAAACTAGTTTAGTGGACGGTGGTAACTCTCACCCAGTTGAATCGGAACGAACAAAACCAAATAACTTTGTTAAACTTTCCGTAATTGATACTGGCATTGGAATGGATGCTGAAACAGTCTCAAGAATTTTTGAACCATTTTTTACTACCAAAGAATCCGGTAAAGGTACTGGCTTAGGACTATCAACTGTTGACGGCCTTGTCCGCCAATTCAACGGACGAGTTGAAGTTAAGAGCGAATTGGGAAAGGGCTCAACGTTTGATATCTTTCTTCCTATTTCACTTGAAATGTATGCGAAGCCAACCATTCGAAACTCTGAAGGCAAAAAGATTGTAACTGGACAAACCGTCTTGGTTGTTGAAGATCAACAGGAACTTCGCTCGATTCTGGCGCGTACTCTTCGCGATGCGGGCTACATGGTAATTGAAGCTCAAAATGGTGAAACGGCTCTAGAGACCTACACTAATTACGGCTCTCCTATCCACATGGTTATTACGGACATTGTGATGCCTAAAATGGGTGGTCGCGAATTTAGCGAACGCCTTTTAGAAATAAATCCCGATGTGATCGTTCTTTTCCTCTCGGGTTACACGGAAGATGCACTTTTGCGTTACGGAATTTCTGGTTCTAAAAATCACCGTTTTATCGATAAGCCATTTACAGTTAGCACCTTACTTGCCAAGGTTCGTGAGCTTTTGCAGTAGTAAATGAACTAAGTCTACAATTAGCTGAACCCATTTAGGCCATCGTCACCGTATTTATGCTGGGACCAATAGGGATGACACAAAAGTTTGTGAGTCAAAAGCGGAGCGAGAGGAACTAACCCTTCGTTCGCTTGCAACTCCTCCAAGGAAATCCGCAGCTAGCCCTATGAATTTCACCGTTAATTTCGATTGACGATAAGGACCCTTCCTATCCAAACGATCAAAACTTGTTTTCTAACGGTACATTTAGGGGTTCACTCAAAGAAAGGGGCGGTTCCGCTGGCACCGTATTAAAAGCAGCAGACCATATAATGGGCTAGGCAAAAAATAGCACTACTTGATTGACCTTGGGCCATTCAATTTGGAAAATGAAGTCAATGAAATACATAGTTTTTGCATCAACACTTTTGGCTACCATTTTTCTGCAGGCTTATGTGGTTGAAGGAGTTCGGACGACTCTTTCAGTTAAAGGAAGCAATCGGAGTGATATAAAAGACATTTTCATTGAGGGCTGTGATAAAGATCCATGTTCTAAACCGAAATATAAAATCCTGCATATGCACTTGAC
>DDVI01000138.1 GCA_002345205.1 Bdellovibrionaceae bacterium UBA2316
GCTGCGGCCTGATTAATATTAAAATTTCAATTTTACGATCTTCAATGGCGGCTTGTTTTTCGATCGCTTTTCTAATTTGATCATAGATGATGGAGTCGCGTTCACCATTGTCGCCGATTAAAACGACTCGGTCAGGCCACTCGCTTTTAATAGCGCGAGTGATGACTTCAAATTTGTGCGCCTTCTTTTTGATTTTTTCATATAAGTTTTGAGGAAAGTGATTGCTAGGATTAGGAAACTTAAAGCGTCGAAGCAGGCCTCTATGGGTCTGGTTTACAGTGAAATCAACTCCGTTTGTGACATAAGAGAAAGCCACTGTATTTCCCTGCTGCAATTGATTTTTGCGAACACTAGAATAGACGGTATTCATTCCATAGAACAAAGCATCTTGATAAACAGATAAAGCCACACTGTTTTCAAAATCGCGAACGTAAGAAATTTTGATTGTATCGTCGACGTCAGAAAATACTCTCAGGTCCTGAGTCTCTGGTTTGGTGGCCATACTAACGACAGGTAACAAAAAATAGAAAATCGTCGTCCGAATAGACAGAATTTTAAACATAAACGTCCTAATTTTAAAATAAGCAAGGCGTTGTTTCTAAGTGCATACATTGGGCCATTCGTAGCGAAGCCCCGGCGGGTTGCCTGTTTATCGCCGCGCTTAGGCTGACTGCCGTCAGCGGTTAGGGCGCTAGATCCGCGACTCTAAAAAAACCTGTTTAATCCTTGCCTTGATGCCAAACTTCCCTTATTTTGGCGCAAATTCAAACAGTTGGGGAGTTGCATGTCTATTAAGCAGTTAAGTGATGATCAAGTCAAAAGCATGACTTTGTTAGAAAAAGACAAATGGTGGTACGAGAACGTTTATCAGCATAATACGCCTCAATTAACAATTCGTTCCGCGATTACCGGTATGTTATTAGGCGGGATCTTAAGCTTAACTAACTTATATGTAGGTATCAAAACAGGATGGACATTGGGTGTAGGGGTTACATCAGTTATCCTATCGTTTGCGATCTTCAAATTTTTAGCTAAATTTAAAATCGGAAATGAAATGGGTGTGCTTGAAAACAATGCAATGCAATCGATCGCTACGAGTGCGGGTTACATGACGGCTCCGATGATGGCGTCACTTCCTGCCTACATGATGGTAACTAATAAAGTGATCCCAATGTGGCAAACCTACTGGTGGATTGTTGTGCTTTCATTACTGGGTGTTTTATTTGCGTTTCCATTAAAGCGTCGTTTCATCAATGATGAACAATTACCATTCCCTGAAGGGTATGCCTCGGGTGTCGTACTAGACAGTTTACATTCAGACACAGGTAAAGAAGGCATGTTCAAAGCTAAAGTTTTGATGGGCGGCGCAGGGTTTGCGGCGTTGATTGAATTTATGCGTAATGAACCTATCATGACGAAGATCAAAGCTCATTTCCTGGTTCTTCCTGAATATTGGGATGATTTAATATATAAATTTGCAACTCCAGCTATTTTTGGTACGCCACTCAAAGATTTAACAATTCGTTTAGATTCTTCAATCGTGTTGATGGGGACGGGTGGTTTGATGAGTATGAAAACAGCCATGTCTATGTTGTTAGGTGCTGTTTTGAATTACTTTATCTTGGCACCGTACCTGATCAAAATCGGCATCATTTCGGGTGCAAACTTTAAATCGATCACGATGTGGTCGTTATGGTTTGGTGTGGCAATGATGACGACAGCGTCTTTATATTCTTTCTTTGCGCGTCCTGAAATCATTTTGTCTGCGTTCAAACGTAAAACAAAAGAAGTTAAATCTAAGGACATCGACCCACTAGATAAAATTGAATTGCCTTTATGGATTTCATTCATCGGTATTCCCATTGTAGGTGCTATCACTGTCTGGATGGGGCATGCCTGGTTTGGTGTGGAATGGTGGTTAGGTCTAATCGCAATCCCGCTGGTATTCGTATTTACATTAATCGCGGTGAACTCTACCGGTTTAACGGCGATCACACCGGGAAGTGCATTAGGTAAATTAACTCAAGTCACCTACAGTATGCTGGCTCCAGGCCAAGTGGCTACGAACTTAATGACGGCGGGTATCACGAGTGAAGTATCACTGAATTCAAGCAATCTATTGATGGATATCAAACCGGGCTACATGTTAGGTGGTAAACCTCGGCACCAAGCGATTGGTCACGTACTAGGTATTTTCGCCGGTGGATTAGTAGCAGTTCCCGTGTTCTATATGCTATTCAATAACGACATTTCGTTGTTCACATCTGAAAAGTTACCTCTTCCGACGGCGACCGTTTGGAAAGCAGTTGCTGAGGTTCTGACGGTTGGTTTAGCGGCCCTTCATCCGACGGCACAATTAGCGGCGCTTGTCGGCGGTATCTTAGGTATCGTAATGGCCTATATGGATCAAAAAACAAAAGGCAAATTCCCAATCTCGGCAGTCGGTGTGGGGTTAGCATTTGTTCTTCGTTTCACGGATTCATTGATGATGGCGTTAGGGGCGTTGTTCTTCTTTGTTATCGGTCGTCTTGCTAAAGATAAAAATTCAGTTACTCGTAGAGCCTTCATTGATAATCAAGAAACGATGGCTGCTGGGGTTATCGCGGGCGGATCGATCATCGGTTTAATACTGTTGATCTTAGAAACAAGCTTATAGATCTAAAATTGAAATTTAGTTTAAATTTAAGCGCCGGTGTCAACATCGGCGTTTTTTATTTATATACGTCCACGCAGCGGTTCCCTTGTAGAACCGGTAAATCTAAAGAGTAATTAATCGTTGGGTAGGGCGACGAGTAATGTCGGATTATTTCATGATCTGAAGCTGAATTCAAAAAACCATTATACGTTAGGCCCCTAAGGGGCAAGAATGTTTCTTGCGGTACGAGCTTATGTTCAATCTGTTTGGATCGTTGCACATCGTGTGCGCTGGATTCGCGAGCATACGTGCGAACGCGTGGATCTTTGTATAAACAATCGAGTGCACTACTGACGGAATCTAGAGTTAAGCCAGACAGGTTATCGCTTTTGAGCAAGCTTAATAATTTAGGATCACGGAGCCGAACGGCCTTTACGATTCGCCCAATAAGGTCCGCTTGGATAGTCAGTAGTTTAGGATCTGTCGTACTGTTAAATAGACGGAATTCAAACGTGCCATGTTTTTCCAGAGAGAGCCAGTTGGTAGCTCGATGGCGTTGAACATTCAGAAGTGATGTTTTACGCAGTGGAAATACGCTTTTTGTAAAACCGACTAGGCTTTCAAAATCAGTGGCGGTGTACGCGTCGGCAAATACATTTGAACGGGATTCTTGAACGGAAAATGCGGTTTTTATTTCTGGCAACAGCTTTTCGATTACGACAGTAAGAATAAGTATTTCTTCGCGTTGGGGTTTGTTGAAATCAAAGTGCATATGCGTTCCTGAATTAAGAGGCTCTGCAGAAAAACCTCGTTCTTCGGTGGCCGCCTTTAATACAGAGAAAAAACTGTCCACGTCTTTTTTGGTTTCCAAAATGGGTGATACCACTTCGACAGGTTTTGTCCCTTTAGGGTGAAAAATGGAAACATCGCTAATAAATAAAAGGCGTTTTTCAGCGGCATTTAGATCGTGTGCTGATTTATAAAATAATCCGACCGCTCCGCTTTTAAGTTCTGTTTTGCTTAGGTCTTCAACGCGTACGGTTCGATAGCCATCGTTCCCTAAGGTACTACGGCTCAAATCGATTAAATCCTTATATGGGGTTAATGAAAAAGTGCCATCTGTCGCGCCTTTTTCGGTATAGTAACCTTCGACTTCGATTCCGAGTTTGTTTTGATAGGACGGTGATGGCCCTTGTGTTTCATATTGATACAAAAGTCGCTGAAAATCGAAATTTCGACGGAAAAACTCACTATCAGTAAACGCGAACAAGGCTAGGGATACAACTAGCAAAAACATACGAATTCGGTAGATAGAGAATAGTTCTTTAAAATTCAACACGTTACCTCGGATTTCCTTTAGCAATTTAGTTTGCGAGTTCTGTGCCAAACGTGCACTTTCAATACGATTAACCATCTTACCAAAATCTGTCGCAGCCAAAAATAATCTGTCAGTATCAGTTCAGAGAAAACAAAAAAGTTTTCACCCCAAGTCACAGCTTTTTTTGTTGTAACAGTAAAAATGCTGGCCTACCTTTTTTATCTATAACTAATACAAGGGGTTGTTATGAAAACAATGATGTTAGTACTTTTATTTTTGGCGGGGGCAGCTCAGGCGCAACTACGCTATGGACATGTATATTATGGTCATCCACAAATGAAGTGGTCATTACCGGACAATAATTTACACACGTTCGACACGGGACGTGTAGCAAATATCACAGAACAACGATTTAACCAAATCATCGACGAAGTGATGGCTATTTGGACTCCTGTAGCCGCAGCTAAAGGAATCAAACTCATGGTTGAAAAACGTTGGTCAGATCCAACGGTGAATGCGTCTGCTTCACAAAGTGGTAAAACATGGATGGTGAACATGTATGGTGGTTTAGCTCGTCGTCCAGAAGTCACTGAAGATGGTTTTGCATTAGTAGTCTGTCATGAATTAGGTCACCATTTCGGTGGTTATTCATTCTACGGTCGTACAGACTGGGCTTCGGCTGAAGGTGAATCTGATTTTTTTGCGACAAATGTATGCGCTAAGTACATCTGGGGTAAGGAACAACAAAGAAACAGCTTATACCGTCGTCTTCGCGGAACACCTCCGGTAGTTCAACAAGCGTGTGACACCGTTTGGAATGGAAATGCGAATGCGCAAGCATGGTGTATCCGTACGGCTTTGGGCGGTCACTCATTAGCGACTCTTTTACATTCCATCGGTGGTCGTCAAGCGGCTCCACCTCCTTCATTTGATACGCCTGACAAATCGGTAGTAACAAAAACGTCAGTGAGTCATCCTAAAGCTCAATGCCGTTTAGATACTTATTTTTCTGGAGCGCTGTGCACAGCTAAATGGGATCTAAATGTTATTCCGGCTAAAGGTTTCTCTGGTGGTCAAGACACGCCACAAGCTGAAGCGGAAGCAATGAAATACTCATGTTTCACGGCAGGTGGTCATAAAGTTGGCGTGCGTCCCGCATGTTGGTTCAAGCCACTTAACTCTGGCTTCCGTAGATAATTAGCATTTTCGTAGACGTGTTAAATTAAACAATGCCCTGTCGAAACTTTTTTAAGAATAGACAGGGCTTTTTTTTTGGGTTTTGCTGTCTCTTAAGGAGTTCATTATGAAATATCTTTTAGTTGTTTTTATGCTTTTAGGTAGTGTGAAATTAATGGCTGAACCGGGACCTGGCGGCGTAATTGAAAACCGTGCGATGTTGGTGAAAATGCTTGGGGGCTTTACTGGATTCGATGCAGATGCGTATAAAGCTTTACGTGCGTCGATGGCGGCTTTACTTGTTGAAGGTCATATCGATCATTTCGTAACAACCGCGTGGGGATTTGAAGGCGGCCACGTATTCTGTGTAGAATTAACGAAAGATCCCAGCCTTAATTTAAGCCGCATTAAAAAGACACTCGACGCGATCAAGCCTGCAAATCAAACGATTTATGAATACCACGAAGTTCTTTCCTGCGTAGGGGACACATCTAACTAATCGGCTTCGTAGCCGGAACCAATTGCGTGGTCATGATATAGAGTTCATCCATATCATGATCGACTGCATAGTTGATCACCTTTTGGTGAGCTGATTTAATTTCATCACGAATCAATTCAAAATCTTGTTTTCGAATTCCGACGGTGGTTGATCTGACATCGCGAATATCCGATGGCAGTTCAACAAAGATGGTCTGTACTAACTGAAGCAGATTTCGGTGGAATTTATTATTTATCTGGGACTTTACGCCTATATCACCGGCGGAAATTACAGCATTTTCTTTGCTGTACTCGTACCCACCTTTTTTGCTCAGTTTAATATAATTCAAAGACAATAAAGTTTTTAAAGCGCTATCTAGTTGAGTTTGAGTTATTTTAAAACGAAAGCGCTTGTTCATATAGGCGAGTGTCGGTTTGAAATCTTTCAATGCCATCATTGTATAAATTAACAGAACATGTGGGTGGGTTAATAAATCATACTGATTGAGATCGATAACTTTCCACAGGCGCTGGGCTAGGAGTTTTCGAAGACCGCTCATGATTAAGTCACGTTCTTCAAAATTTTTTGCGCGTTCGTATTCACAAATTTTTACCAGGTATTCTGTCTGGTGTTTTCCGTAGAAAAGCTTGCGCGACAGTTTGAGTGCCATTTCTACAGTAGGTTTGCGTTTTTTTCGAAGTATGTCATTTACTAATGTTGGATTTCGATATCCCAGGAACTTTGCAAACGATCGAACGGAATACGAAGGGTTTTTGCGTTTACGTTCCTCAAAGAGGTCTTTCATATAGTCGCTGAAATGTATGTACTCTGTGTATTCCATAGTTATTCCTAATATATTTAGTGTACGCAGATGCGTTCAGTATTACTAGTGAAAGATAAAATTAAAGTCAAAAGTTCCTAAAGCTTGGGTTTTAATTATGCCATGACGCTAGAAAACGGAACCCTGATGCCTTTGCGGCAATATCTTAAACAAACAAATATTATATTTGAAGACAGCTCACATGGTTTTGCTACAACTGACTTTATCACGCATTCAGCACTTTTGACTATTTACCCTAAAGACTCAAGGGAGTTGAATCAGGTGGTTGTTAAACTAAATGAATTTAAACAACCATTTCATGTCGTTTCCGCTGGTCATAATTGGGGCTATGGTGATTCCAATCTTTCAGATCAAATACCGATACTCGTTCATTTACGACTTCTTAATCGTATCCTGGACTATAATAGTGAGTTGGGAACAGTTGAAATTGAACCTGGCGTTACGCAAGAGCAATTGGCGCGGTTTCTTTTAAACAATAATTCTCAGTGGTCTTTGGATGTAACCGGTGCGGATGGTTTGGCATCGATTGTGGGAAACTTTCTTGAGCGCGGATTCGGACACACCGCCGGTGGCGATCATGAACGCGCAAGTAAAGTAGTTGAAGTTATGACCGTCGAAGGACGGGTATTCTGTCCACAACTGGTATCGTCTGGATCGTCCCATGTTAAAGGTCTATATCAGCATGACGTCAGTTTAAACTTAGATCGAATTTTTTATCAGACCAATTTTGCGATTGTAACTCGAATGGTAGTTCAGTTGAAACCAAAACAGTCTCAATCGAGTTTTTGTATTGTGTTTTTGGAAACGGATCAAGATGTGGCCAATGCTGTAGCGGTTGTCAGTCGGCTTAAAGCTCAAGACGTTATTGCGGCCATTCCTCATATTGGAAACTCGGGACGGCTTCAAAAAACGACTTCGAGTTCCGTAGATGCTCGAATGAACTGGGTGGCGGCAATTGATATTTCAGGACCGTCGGATTTAGTCCGAGCGCGAAAGAAAATTCTTAGCCAGCATTTTTCTAGTTATCAAAAAATGTTTTTATCTACGACGCGCGTGAACTGGATTGGGCGACTCATAAATTGGCTTCCGGCAAAATCACTCTATAAAAATCAGTTTGAAAACTTACGTTTGCTAAACCAATTGCTTTCGGGTACGCCCACTAACGATTTTGTTATAAACTCAATTGGTAAGGATAGCAAAGCACCCAAGAAAATGAATTGGATAGGCCCATTGTTTCCAAGTCAACCCGGGCATTTTTTGAAAGTTAAAAATATCGTTAGCCAAATTTTCACTGAATACGGTTTAGTATATAGCGCGACGGTGTCCGTAGTCAGCAGTCGCTGTGCGGTTATGATTACCGAGATTACCGATAGCCAAAACATTGGAATCAGCGAGCAGGTTCTGCAAGAATGTTATCGCCAGTGTCACGAACGCCTTTGGGAGGTGGGGTACCCAATTTATCGATACGGTTTAAGATCCGGTGTGGTTTTGGAAAACCAAATGAAACAAAATCCTGAATACCTTAAAGTGTACCAATCTCTAAAAAAACATTTCGATTCGAATGATTTGCTATCGCGTGGACGATGGGGAGTCCGTATTTTGCCAGAGTAATGGCGTTGCAGCCATAGTACGGCTTATTCTTGTCGCATTTGGGGAGCGAAAACCCTGCAAAAAGTTCCCGGCGTAGCGTTAAAATTAGGGAAGTGATTGAGAGAATTCGCAGGGACATATAGATTCGGGCCATATGAAAATTAATCATCCTGTTCTTATTCAAGGTGGTATGGGCATCGCAGTTTCGGATTGGAAATTGGCCCGTACGGTGTCTCTGACTGGTCAACTCGGTATTGTTTCTGGAACGGCTATTAACTCGGTTCTGGTTCGTCGTCTTCAGGATGGAGACCTTGACGGTACTACTCGTCGCGCTTTGAAAGCGTTTCCCTCACAGGCTATTGCTCAAAAAATAATCGATGCGTTTTATATCGAAGGTGGCCGTCCAAAAGGTCAGCCTTATAAACGCGCCATAATGTACAATGTGGTATCTCCGGTTGCTCTTCTTCAGCAAACGGTAGCTGCGTGTTTCGTTGAGGTTTGGCTAGCTAAAGAAGGACACTGTGGCGTTGTCGGTGTCAACTTGCTTGAAAAAATTCATCTGCCTAACTTGGCGTGTTTATATGGTGCTATGTTAGCCGATGTCGATTATGTCATCATGGGTGCAGGTATTCCGCGTGAAATTCCAGGCGTTCTAGATTTACTCAGCGAAAATAAAAAAGCGGGATTAAAAGTTCCCGTTGCTGATGGTGATGATGTAATTACGTATTTTGATCCTCAGGTTGTGATGGAAGGCATGGAGCTTAAACCACTTAAGCGACCATATTTTTTTCCTATCGTTTCCTCTGCAACATTAGCGTTGAGTTTGAAAAAGAAATCTACGGGACGTGTGGATGGTTTCATCGTGGAAGGTCCGCTCGCGGGCGGGCACAATGCACCTCCACGTGGGCAAATGCAGCTAAATGAACGTGGTGAGCCCATCTATGGTGTTCGTGACCAAGTCGATTTAGCCGACATGGCTGCACTTGATCTTCCATTTTGGATGGCGGGGGATTATGCGACACCTGAAAAAATGAAAGCGGTCCGTGATCAAGGTGCACATGGAATTCAAGTCGGAACTTTATTTGCGTTTTCTGAAGAGTCTGGTGTTGACCGCAACCTCAGATTAGATGCGATCAAAACGATTATGACAACGACACCTCCGGATGGTGGTTGGATTTTTACAGATCCAAGATCGTCTCCCACGGGCTTCCCATTCAAAGCCGCTCGACTGCCGGGAAGTATTTCTGAAAAAACAAACTATTTAAATCGCAAACGCATTTGTGATTTAGGTTATCTTCGTCACACATATAAGAAGCCAGATGGGACGTTAGGACAACGTTGTCCAGCTGAACCCGTTGCAGATTATATCAAAAAGGGTGGCCTTGAAGAAGACACCGTTGGTCGTAAATGTCTGTGTAATGCGTTGATGGCCGATATTGGAATGGCACAAATTCAGGCTGATGGTACACCTGAAATTCACTTGTTAACGGCAGGTGACGATTTAAATAACGTGGGTCGATTGGTGAAGGCGGGTCAGGGAACATACAGTGCTCTAGATGTTATTAGTTATTTGCTTGGGCCCGAAGTCGCGCGCACTAAATTACCACCGACTCGTGTGGAACAGCATCCTTAGTTTTTTCTTCTAAGCAACTGAAAATTTGGTTTCAGTTGCTATTCTTTTTTTTGACTCCTCATCAAAAACACTTTCTACTTTTAAAAGTTACACATTCAAAAACAAATTAATTTTTTTATCTCAAGGAGGGATATATGAAGTTGTTTTCGGTTATTGCGATTTCTATTGTGGCTTCGGCATCATTTGCATCGAAAGCTCGTGTAGCAGCGTTGCAAGGCGCAGATCATCTGGTAGATGTTCAAACAGCGTTTAAAAATCCTGCGTATATTAACAAATTAAATCCAATTTTAACGTTTGAATTTGGTGCGGCCGGCACATCGGCAGAAGGTGGTATCTTAATGCAAACGGCATCAGCTAACAAAATGTTAGTAGACTTCTTTCGTGACCTCTTGC
>DDVI01000073.1 GCA_002345205.1 Bdellovibrionaceae bacterium UBA2316
ATTAGATTCAAATTTCCCTCGCCGTATTGCCGGACTAGAATTTAGCATTTCTTATTTTTTGCTAATGTCCACCAGGAATTAACTTCGCAGGTATAGAATTGGAGTGCTCATACGGATATAAATATAATTTCGAAGCGTCATACGCATTTTGGTTCATATTATATCATTCACCAAAATATAGTTCCCAATTTCCGTCACCTCGCGATTTATCTTTAACAGCAGTGCAGTTGACCCGAAGAAATTTATTTGCAAATAAAGTTACTGCAGTTCTACCAGAAGCTCCAATTTTAACTTCGGCGTCAAGATCATGGCCATTTTCGCTAAAAAAGCAGTCGCTATAAACATTCCAAAAAAAGTTTTCAAATTCCACTCGGGCTTCTCGAGCGCCTTGGCAATGTGGCATATCTTTTTTTTCTTTCTCGTTGCATTGAGGACTTAGAGGACCACACGATCGCAATATATCTGCATTGAAATCGATTAGTCCACCACTACACATTGAATTTTTAAAATGCTCACGCACGTGCTCGACGCGTTCCTCTGATTTTCCTATGCATGAGGTGTCTTTTTTCTTGAAACAGTAGTGATTCCTTTTAAGAAATTCGGAAAGAGAAGGATCGTTCTTTAACAGTTTCTCGAATTCGGGCTTGGCTTTTATTCTCGCCTTTTCCAAAATCGCTTCCGCAGATTGATGAAAAGAAATGTCTCTATTGTTAAGTTTATCTATGTATAATGTTTTTCCTTCATGTACGACCTCATAATAGTTATCTTTCCCTATACTTTTCAGTTCGATCCAAAGTAACGGCGTGCCACCCGCCGATTCATTAGAAAATATAGGGGCACCATTTTTTCCACAGTCATCGGTGCCACCTTTAATTTTAAGGAAACGTCTATATAGATCTTTTGAGTAATCTTTTTCCCAAACGCAAACTAAATCATTATCAATCTTAAGTCCCTCGGTATCCAGCTGAATTTTTGGTTTACCTTTAAAATCGTTAGTTTCAAAAATTTTAATTTTAGGCGTATTTTTCTTTTTCATGTCCCAATACGACTTAAATGTTAAATAAGGAAATTTTGGATTTGGATCGAACGGAGAGTCTAAGGATTTTCCCAGTGAAAGTTGTAATATAAAAAACGGAAAAATAAAAAAAATGAAACGATGATGTGCCATCTGATCCTCTTTGTTATAGGAACATTATCTCTAATAAGAAAATTATGTCCATAAATTACTGTTGCCTATTAGATATTTGTGAGTTTTTACTAATTCGGTCGTTATTTTCCAATATGGCATTCCCAAAAACTTTTGATGATCCGCTTGCGATTGCAAAGTCTTTAACTATAGCATGCTGAAAAACTTGAGCGGTACCTCTTATTTTGGCTGAGCCTAACACTTGCGCACTACCAAATACTTTTGAACCACCTTCGACTAGTGCCTTGTCTGCAATAACAGCTTTTCCTGAAACACGTGAAGAACCGCTAATAATGGCACTTCCAGATACACTAGCTTGGTCTTCGACAATTGAATTAAATAGCAATTTTGAATTTCCTCTAACTTCAGCAGCGCCGCATACTTGTGCGTTTTTATCCACAAAAACTGAGCTGTCTACTTTTGCCGTGTCTGCCACAAAACCTCCACCATTTATATGCACATGGCCTTTCGCTCCATAGCACGGAAGAATTTTAGAGAAGCTAGTAAGTGGTAATATTCCAAATAGAATAAAAATTAAAAATTTCATAAAAGTCCTTTCTTTCAGCTAAGGGATTGAAGGTCCATTTCCAGAGACACAGACATAGTCATAATTTACAGTTGTAGCATTATAACGTTCATTACATGTTTGCTGAAAAAATGCCTTTCTAACAAGGCCATATAAGTATGGATTTAGCGTTGAGTCTGTGATCGTGAGCTCGCTTCCATATATTGAATTTGTAAATCCAATATCTAGAGTGCTGTTAACCAGGTTTGAATTTGTAATTGAACTATCTTTTGCCGAGCTAAGGTGCACCGATGAGCTGTGAACTATCGAGTGGTCTGAGGTCGTACCTGCGAGGCCTGCACTGTTCAATATGCTTTGCTTTTTCACAATTGATTCGCTGATGGAAGAACTATTTCTTATTATGGAGCCCTCAATAACCTGAGACAACCTTACAAAGCTATCTACGACAGTGCTATTTTTAATCGTCGATTTCTGTATCTCACTGCCGGTTAGAGCAGACTCTACAACTTCGCTTACTTCTGTAATGCGCGAGTGTTCAATATTCGGACAATTTGTAACTGTTGATCCGTCGACAATACTACCATTGGTCAGCGTCACATTGACCACTGTACCTGATTTAACCACTTCGGAGCTTGTAACGATTGAGCTGATAGCTTTAGACTGGGATACTCCGGAATTCTCATTCAATGTTGAGTCTATAACTGTCGACGAGAGTGCCACGCTGGAATTATTTATATGGCTTTTGTCGGAAACTATAGAACTACTGATATTGCTATTTGAAAGTACCTCGGAGTTATCAATTGTACTTCCTAGAGTCACTGCAGAGCCGTTAATCTTGGACTTATTAATAATATTTGAATCACTAATGCCGCTGTTGTTCGTAACTTCGGAATCGTTAATTGTTCCAAGGACATTGCTTGAGTCTGTTATTTTGGCTTTGTTTAAAAGAATGCCGCCGGATACATAAGAAGATGAAACGGTGCTTTCCTCAGTGATACTGCTAGCCTCCACTTGTGATTCAGCTTCAATAGTGGCATCAGAAATTGTGCTGGATTTTATTGTGGAGCGGTCGACAATAGTTTTTCCAGAGATATTCATTGAGTCGTAAACTTGGCTGTTTGTAATTCTAACCTGATTGCCAACGATTGTTCCATATCCGTTAATATTGCTATTTGAACTTATAGACGACCCGACCACACTTATTTTCATTAGGATAGGGTCAGATGATTCTGTCGAAAAAGCGGAGGATTTAGATGCGGGTTTTCTCGCGGAGATAACCGCTGAGTTTTCCGCATAGGCTCCCACTTGGCTAAATTCAATTTTGGCGCCGTCAGACAATCTGACATTTCCGTAGATATACGATTGGTCTATAATAGAATCTTCTAATATTTCGATCGGAACGTTGCTATAAAGTGAGCTATCAGTGCTGCCGATCAATGCATTTCGGATATGAGTTCCTCCCTGGATATTTACTGGTTGTACAATTCCAAAAATTTGGGTGCCTGGAATTGAGTTTTGACCAACGGAAATCGGCGAACTAGTCATTTCAATTTTAATGGGTTTATTTATGGTACCATTCAAATTTACATTTCCATAAATGTGCATAGGTTGTTCCCCATTTTCAACAACAGGTGAAGAGGTTAAATCTTTTATGTCAGTGTAGAATACCTTTGTAAGTTCCGAGTCCGCGAATGACTCTGAAATGAGTTCTGTTTCTATGTCGGCGTGGTCTATGTTAGAGTTTTTGATCGAATAGTTTCCGAGTATTAGAGAGCCCCCTGAAATATTCGAGTTTATGATTTCGACGAAACCGAAGTTGCCACCATATACTTCCGAATTTTGTTTCACAGTAGAGGTGTCGCATATATATGAGCCTATACCAATTTTCGCATTCTCGACAACTGCCATGTCTGCTTTCCAACCTACTGAATCTTCTGGATTGATGTCTTTTGCAGGCGCTTTTATCGGAGTTAAATATGCTCCGCCACAGTTGCCTTCCTTTCTAATGTGTAAATAGATATATTTAGGAGGTTTGTTATTTTCCGAATTTGCCAAAGAGGTAGTTGATTTAAAATCAGTAGAACAACTATAGTTATACTGCGCACCTTTCTTAATTTTTAAAATTTTTAGTTTAATTTTGCCAAATTCGGTTCCTAATGGGTTTTTATTTGGAATTAATGGCACATATTCAATGTATCCATCCATATTTTTTTCGAAATATGCCTCATATTGTATGTCCCCGTGCCATGCAAAAATACTTGGTTGGAAATTAAGAATGCCGTCGGTACCTACGCTTACTTTTAATTCATTTGGTCCTGGGTCGTTAGTTGTTTTATTCGTTTTGCTAAAGTTTATATGAAAATGATCACCGTGACGAGGGGAGCTTGTAAGAAAATTCCGGAGAAGTCGATTGTTGATGCACTCATATCGCATTCTATTCCACGATTCGAGGTCGGGATCAAAAGGTTCGTTCGAGTATTCAAATGCTGGTTCAGGTCTGCCATGAAGAATAAACGCATTAGTTATTTTTATTCCATAGTCATTAAACAGATCAAGCGACTTTTCTATGGCCTCTTGGCTTTCAACTGGGTTGTTAGTATTAGGATTTTCTTCAGCGTCAGCGGGCACCTCTAATAATTGATAGTTGCGGATATTTATATCTACTTCCATGCCGGTTTCATGACCTAGGTGGTCTATAAAAAAGCCCCCATTCATATTAGAAATGTCATTGAATTTTATGCTGCCTTTATATGCCTCAAGGAACTCCGTGAAGAAAATCTCCATCCAAGGAGCCATCCAATCGTCGCCCCCTTCTTTAGAGTCTCGAGTTAAATTTCCAAATCTATATTTTGAAGCATTAAATTGTTTGTTCACAAGTACCTGAATTTTCATGGACCTGATTGGGATACTTTTTTCTGTTGGAAGATTTCCAGCTGCCGAAAAAATAAGGTCAACATTTTCATCTGTTCCTAACGACGATACCATTTCTGTTAACACGGAATTATCTAAGCTAAAAACTATATCGAAGGGCATGTCTGGAGGAATATCTTCAATTTGCGTATCTAAGACACGTTCTTCACCATTTATTATAGTTTTAAGTTTCCACTCACGCACAGAGTTTGAGTAGCAAACTCGGACTCGAGCCCCTACTCGAACTTTGCCATAGGATTGCGGAAATTCTCCGATACTTAAATACTTCAACGGATGTTTAATTAAATCAGTGTTATTGTTTTTAATTAGGAGTGGTGAGCCATAGTCTAATAGATCAAGTTTTTGGACACAGGCACTATGCTGGTCTACATAGTCAACTACTGCGGTTAGGGTTCCGCTTGCGGCTTGTGCTCGTATAAAGAATAGAGATTCAGTAACTTTTAGAAAGTTTGAAAACGTTTTCAATAGTGAGTAATCTTTTTCTTTTTTTAAGAAGAATGAGCTGTTTGCCTGAATTATGGCTGGAATAAAATACATTTCAATGTCTACTGGTTCACCGGCCATGCCCAGCTGAAAAGCGTCTTCTATCCAGTTGGTACTAAACGAATTTTCAGTTTTTTCAAGTAAACCGAAATACCTTAAGTTTTTTGAAGAAATCTTTACCTGCTTGCTGGTTGCGCCTCTAAATACTAAAACATAAGAATCGTCTGGATTAGTTCCTGAAAATTTAAAACGCATCCAATTCATATTAGAGTCAAATCTGTTAGTTAATGTGCGTTTAACATATGCTATGGTGTTTGTTCTAATTGAAAGATCATCATTTCCTTGATCATTAATGTTATTTTCATTGTGCGGCGTAATTGAAGTTACAGCGCCTGATACCACCCAGCCATTAAGTCCTTGGCTAAAATCATTATTGTCTGGAGATCCCGCATTTGCTTGAGGACGGAGATCTAGCTGAAGAGATAAATTATTGCCTGAGAAAATGGAAACTCCTGAATTCAGATTTGAGTCCAATGCATAAAAAACAATTTTTTCGCTAGGAACATTTTCTACTATTCCGTTTAAAGAAGAAAAACTTAAAGTTTTTTGATCCGGCAAAATGGCTGATATATCTAATGGACCTGGTGAGCTTTGCCCATCTAAGATTGGGTTGAGTTTGATAGTATTTGTTCCAGCCCAGATCTCAGCGTCAAAGATTAGTGCCTTATTTTCCGAATCAAATGAAACGATTCTAAGTCTGTTCAGACCATCAATAAGTAAGTTTTCGACAATAAAATCGTGGCCAACAATTTTTGGGGAAATACCGGTCAAATTATCGTTGATCCAGATTTGTGTATCTCGAACCGAATTGTTGCCAAAATCTGCGTCGTCAAGAACTAGCGTAATTGAGGTGCCAATAGCATTAAATTTTTGGTCAAATTTTTCTTTTAAGGATAGCATTCCTTCCGAGCGAGGATATCCGTTTTCTATGGGTTGGGTTGGTAATACGTTAATTGCATTGATTATTGAAATTGATATATACCCATCTGATACAGTTAGTTTTACCGAATACTTACCCGGAGTGGAGTATAAATGCTTGGTTTCAACGCCTGCGCCTGTAGTTCCATCTCCGAAATTCCATGAGTAAGATAAGAAATCACGTAAATTGGAATCGGTGGTGGATTTCGCATCAAACTGCATTTCTAATCCATTTCCGATAGCGGTCGCAACAAAAGTGGGAACCGGCTTAGCATTTACATACACCCGAGCCGAAGCCGTGGCACTTCCGCCTTCATTATCAATTATCTGCAAGCTCACATCAAAGTATCCCTGCTGATTAAACGAATGTTGAAATACCGGACTCGTTTGCTCTACAGGATTCGAACCATCTTGAAAATTCACAATATATTTAACAATAGTTCCATCCTCATCTTTTGATGAAGAGGCATCAAATGTAGCTACATCACCATTTGAAACCACTGTTGGTGCAACCAATTTAGCAAGTGGCGCTTTGTTTAACTCAATCGTAAAGCTAACGCTTACGTTTGCAATATTACCGGCATTATCGGTTCCTTTAATTTGTAATGTTTTAGATCCTTCAGTATTTACGGTCGTAGAACCTGAGAAGCTTCTTCCGTCAGGAGAAACTGTTAGTGGGAACTCAGTTTCATTAATAGATCCTACCACTGAAGCTAACATTTCGTTGGACGCCCCAGAGATCGATACTACTTCGCCTCGGATCTTCGAATTGGCTACCGGGCTAGTGATGGACAATATGGGTGCAGTAGAATCTTGTACTAAAACTGTTTGCGTCGACGTTCCAAGACCCCCTCTAGAATCTTTAACTTTAAGGGTAATTTGCTTTTGTCCTGCGGCCGCATATACGTGATCAAATCTGGGGTAGTCTGCTGTTGACTCTTCGTTAGATCCATCATTCCAATTGATTGTATACGATTCGATAGTGCCATCAGCATCGGATGACGCCGAACCGTCGACTTCTACTCTTAGCTCCCCTAGCGCGGTTTTCGGGACAATGTTAAATCGAGCGACCGGTAATTGATTTGCCTTGATATTTACTACTTGGGTTTTAGATCCCTTCGCTCCGGCATTGTCAATGATAGTAAGCACGGCATTATAATTACCCGGATTCGAATAAACATGCGATATCAAAGACCCACTCCCAAAACTACCATCCCCAAAATTCCATTCATAAGCGGCAATATACCCAGAATCCTGATCCCGACTTAGCAATCCCGAAAAATTCACAGTAGCCGGTGCTATATAGTCCGTAGCCGAATAAGTAAAATCAGCAAGGGGAGGCAAGTTCGCACTCGAAGCCTTAGCCGACAACGTGACATTAGATAAGAAAGAGCCTTGAACCTTAACTTCCATCACGTTCGTTTTCTTAGCGACGAACGACTTCTCGAATATTCCCTTCTTTGCATCATAGTCACCTTTAGAAAATATCACAGCGTTGTTTATAGAAACGGTAACCGCGGAAGGTCGAAGTAATAAAACTTCAATTTCTTTCAATAAATTTTTACATAAACACGTAAATTGAAATCGTCCGCATTTTTCAAAAACAATGTCACGGCCGTCGCCATTCTTAATTGAAAGTAGGGCATTGATTTGTGTTGCGCTTCCCACGGGAGCATTAAAATTTACTTTGTATGTTTTTGAGCCGCTAAATCCTGGGCTATATAATATGGGGCCAAAGAATGTCGTGTAGTTTACTGTGGCACTGTATAACAGTGTTGATCCTAGTATTAACAACAAGAACGACTTTAATGAAAAGCTTTGTTTCAAGAAATTGGTAATCCCCATCTTGCACCCCTTACATTCCGTGTGCTAATTGTTCGGATGACTTTATTTTTGCTAAAGGACAAAATTAATTGTTCATGAGGTTCTCAATATAGAACGTTTCAAAAATATAAAGTTTAGTGATTTATAAATCGTAGTGATTTAATTTTGCGCGAATGCTGTTTTGACTAGAAATTAACGCTAGCGAGTAAAATCTCTAAATTTGTACCGATAGACATAGATTCTGATTCAACGCTTCAGAGTTTACCAACATCGCAACTAATACGGAAATGATAAAACCCACAGGCACATATTCACTTGCGGCAGCATATGATCCACTAAATGAGGCGCTTCCTCGTGCATACCCCGAAGAGCAGCACCTTGGACAACCTCTCTTCTTTACAAGAAAAGCCTATATCCGAGATTCCAGACTTTAAAACGCGAGATTAACCGGGGTAAATACCCCCTCCATTGCCCTATAGTGAAGGGTAAATGAATTTTAAAAACTAAAATTTTAACAAATTGCCGCCAATTCTTTTAGCACAAGGGGAACAATATAATGCTAACAACACGAAATAATAGTGAAAAATTAAAACTGAAAATCAACCGAAAAACTTCCATTTCCTATGCTGTGGCGATTGCTAAAAAGTTTGGGTTCATTTCTAGAGCGTTCTTTTGGGACTATTTGACTCCAAAGCCAAGAAGCACCAAATATTTCTATTGGGACCTTTTCTTAAACTCAAAATTCTTTATTCCTTACCGTGAGATTGAGGAGAGTTCGGAGTTTTTTTACTTAAACTCTAAAAAATCAAATTCAACCAATGACGATATTGAAACCGTCAGCAGGCGAAGT
>DDVI01000144.1:0-4911 GCA_002345205.1 Bdellovibrionaceae bacterium UBA2316
CAACTTTCCAAAATTTCTCTTTTTCTTTGCAGAAACATTCATATTCAATGATTTTTGAAGCTGTGATCTTGCGCCGAAATCGAAAAGAGTCATTGTTAGAGTTGGACCAATACTATAATTAATATTGTCCCCAAATTTGAGAACTCGACCTGGGGCCATATTTATTTCAGGTATTTCAGATAAGTATTTGTAACTTCCCTCTAATGAAAGTTTTGGAATGTAGTTAGAGGTGAGGGAATGACTTTTTTCTTGAGTGGCAATGACTTCATATTCTTTAGACTTTATATCTAATGATTGGTTTAGGGCCACCGCCTCTAATTCATTTAAAGTTAAAACATTGTTTTTACTGTCTGGCTCCGTGCCAAATGCATATAGAGGCGTGCTAATAATATAAATAATAGCTAGTATTTTCATATGGTTAAGTTTTGGCATATAGTTTCCTAAATTTAATAGTTGCATTTATGCAATTATTGCATATAATAAACACATGAGCAATAAAATAATAAATTCGCCGATAGAACGTTTCACAAGGATACTTTTTAGCAAAGTTATTGAGCGACTAGCAGTCGTCGTAAGTGAAGAGCATTTGAGCTTTTCTCAAGTGGCTGCTCTTCATATCATTGATCGCGACAAGACAGTTAATGTTAATGATATTTCAAATAAATTAAACCTTTCAATGTCTGCAACAAGCCGAATGATTGATGAGCTGGTCAAAAAAGAGCTCATTCAAAGAAAAGAAGATCAGGATAATAGGAGAGCTAAGATCATTTCTCTTACACCGTCTGGGGAAACGTTTATGAATAATCTTAGTGTTGAGCGTGTGAAAATAATTGAATTATCCGCAAGCACCATTGCAGATAAGATTCCTTTAAAAATATTAAAAATTATTAGTGGGAAACTTTTTAAAAACAATAACGAGGTAAAGCTATGAAACATGTATTAATGGAAGAGATTGCTCTAAGTGAAGATGGCAAAATAGTTAAAGTCTTATCAACCCCATCCTTCAAACTAATTGGGCTTGGTTTTAAAAAAGGGCAATCTTTAGATAAACATTCAACTTCGAGCAAGGCAATACTGATTGTACAATCTGGAAATGTCGATTTTTTTATTAACAGCGAAAAGTACAATTTACAAAGTGGTAGCTTTTTTGAAATACCAGAAAATGTCGAACACGAAGTCAAAGCTAATATAGATTCATATTTGTATTTAATTAAATAATGGAGAAAGAAATGAAAATTACATTAGTCGTTTTTCTTATAGCTGTTACAAATATAGCAATAGCACAAAACCATGATCATCATTCCGGTCATGGTAAACAAATTTCAAACAAAGCTGAGTCTAAAATTAAGTTTACTCCCACCAGTGATCTAAAAGTTCGAATGGAAAAAATATTAAGTTTAATGAAAGAGTTAAATCCTAAAAAGGATGACGTTAAGGTTGTTAAGTCTTACGGCGATAAGATTACAGTAACAGTTAACGACATTTTCAAAACTTGCAAGCTTGATTCTGACGCCGATGCCGCCATTCACCCTTCACTAGGTTTGATTCTTGATGGCGCCTCTGATTTTAAAAATGGTCAGTATGAGAGTGGTCATAAAAAAATACATGAGGCACTTCTAGGATACGAAAAGATGTTTAATCATGTTGGCTGGAAGCACTAGCAAGATAAACTGCTTAGACTTTAAATTAGGTTCGATTTTCATTAATTTTGAAAGGAAAGATTAATATGGGAAATCAAAATGAGGGTAGAAAAAATCTAGTACTTGGGTTTTATGCAATGGCTGGATTTATGCTTTATGGTTTCTTATTAATATACCTAAGGGATTTTGCACCCAACGCTGCTGAGTGGGCTGCCGCCTATGGAAATGGAAAACACTTTGAGGCTAGATTGGCCCATGTGCATGGTAATCTTTTTGCATTCTTGAATATCGTCATTGGATATCTGCTGTTTAAGTTAGATATAAGTTTTAAGCAAAAACAACTTGTGTCTTGGTTAGCTATTCTAGGATTGTTGATGCCCGTTGGTATCTTATTAGAACTCTTATTGTCAGCTTCTCCAGTCTTTGTTCTTATCGGTGCTATTTGTATGACCGCAAGTGTGTTCATGTTGGGCTACTTTTTAAGTAAATCTAAGAATACTGTCATTTAAAGTGGATTTGGTGAAAAGAAACCTGAAGTGGGGGATGTATGAATTTAAAAAAAAAGAATGTTTGGATAGGATTGATTTTTTTGATTTTCGGATTAATGACGATTTTATCTGGAGGAAGATCTTTATTTACAGAAAGTGGGATTGCTACGAGAGGAAATATCGTTCCTCTTGTATTATGGTTTAATTTTATTGCGGGCTTTTTTTACCTTGTTGCAAGTGTTTCCATTTTTAAAATGAAAACTTGTGTTAAAAAGCTTTCTTTAGTAATTGCGGTATCTAGTGCATTTGTGCTTGCGTATTTATTGAATCATATTTTCCAAGGGCAACTGTATGAACTTAAAACACTTGTTGCTATGATTTTTAGAGCCTCATTTTGGATTATATTTGCTATTTATTTCCACAGGTCAAATTTGTTTAAAAAAATTGAATGCAACTGTTAGCTTTAAAAAGCCCCCTAATATTGGAGGTCTTCGAAATTGTGAATCCAATAGTATGTTTCGCCACCATCGAAAGAAACGATTTCTTCATCTTGCTCAAGTGAATCAATGTATTCATCACGAGCGATTCTCCAAGAAATTGGGTCTTGGGATTTCATAAGCTCTACAGTGTCAAATTTCATCCAGCCAACAGTGGTTTCCTCTGGGTAACATTGACGAATAGATTCTTCAAATATTTCATCTGTATCAATCGCAGTCAGTTCTTCTTGAAGAATATGCTTGATGACCCAAGCGGTTCCCCATTCGACACCAACGCCATTAAGATGTCTCATCAGATCATCGCTATGGCACTCAGGACAGATTCCCTTTGGAGCCTGAATATAGCATCCATAGCAAAATGGCGAAGTACGATTGAAAGCTAATGTTTCGAGTTTTTGTTGAATTTCAGATTTCATAATAAGTCTCCTTGTTTCGGTTTTGTTTTCCCCGTTTGGGGCCTCTTCACCAAAAGCTGAGAGGCCCAACGGGAGAAAAAGTGCAGAGACCGAGAAGACAGTGATTCGACCCTTGTGGGGCAGAAACGAGTGACAGCTACGTCGCTCCAAAGGAGCGCAAGCATTGAGTAGCTGGCGCGAAGTCTGCGGAGGAGCACGAGAGGGATTCGACAGGCTCAAACGTCAATTACGAAACAATACGGAGACTTCATCTGAGATTAAAAACTCTTAATGCTTTTTTTATCGACTAGGCATCCTCATGGCCTTCGGCCAATTGGATGCTTTTGATTCCATAATAAGCTGTAGCTGTGCCTTGCGAACTTGATTAAGGATCGTTGGGAGGTTTCCGCTGGCAACTGCTCCAAAAGCTAAGACGACTGCGATTTTGATTAAACTGTTCATGTGATTCTCCTAATGTATTTAAGATTTATTAACTGTTGGCCATGCTTTGAAGCATGGGAAATATGACTCGCAATTTATTCTCGTCGAGTCTTTCGAGTATATCTTGACACTGTTCAACGATTTCATGCCGAAGAAGAGGCTGCTTTAATAGTTGGTGAAACAATTCCATCGTGAAGCCATAGGTTTCGACAATGTGGCGAATTTTCTTTTCTGTTAAAGTGACTCGTCCATTTTCAATGAACCCAATGGTGTTTCTTCCAAACTTGCAGTCCTTACTTGCGGAGTACTGATCCAGTCCTTTTTGAATTCTAAGCTCCTTCAAGACTTTGCACTCTCTGGTTATTTTGCGATGGCAGAAGCGACGATCTTTTCTGTTCTTCGTAGTGATCTTTTCCTTGGGCTCGATGATCTTTTCAATGGCCTTGTATTTTCCAGATCGGATGCATTCCACGTCTGCATCAGTGAAGCCATAGACATCTTGAAAAAGTTTGAACTGTTCGATGCTGATGTTGCCGCGACCATTTTCCAGTCGTTCGATATTTTTGTGATCGAAAGGTAAAAAATGAGCGGCCTGTTTTCGCCTTAGTTTTCTGAGTAAGCGCATTTTTTTAATGATGACTGCGAACTCGGAGATATAGGCTTGTGATGATTTATTTTCGGTTATAGACATTTCCATAATTAACTCCTGACAAATAGCTCAAGCTCGAAGGAATAAACCTTACGAGCATGAGGAGATGATTTGTTTTTGCTGTGGGATTGTTTTTGAAATGCAAGCTACTGCTTGCTGAAAAAGACTAAGAGTTTTGTATATTTGCGAGTGTGCTTGCTACTGAGCGCAAGCACACGCTAGTCGCTGCTATTCAAAACTCGATGTTGGCAAGCACTTGGCAAGCGATGACTGAAAAATTACGAAATTTCTTGAAATAAAGACAAGTGACCTGCAACTCTCTCATAGTGTTGTTAGGTACTTAGGATTGTTAGGGAACTGCCAATTAGGTCTGTCCAACTTTAAAAAATTGGAGCGGGAGACGGGGCTCAAACCCGCGACCTATGCCTTGGCAAAGTGTTCAGCCATTTTTTTGATTCCATGGAGAATTAGCTATTTAGCAATAATAACAATAACTTAAACCCTAAATCGTCTTCCCTTGATTTCCCCTGAATTCACCCCTTTTTGGGCTGTTGTGGCACAACGGTGGCACATCGGCGATAAATTTAATGACCGCTCCAATAAGCAAAAGAAGGTCACTTTTTATCTCCGGTGGCACATACGTGGCACACTCAAGATTTGGTCAGGAACGCAGAAAGCACAGAAAAGAAACCAGAAACAAGTCCGCATATTATTGCGGACTTGTTTCAACTAAATACGACCCTCGATCTTGGATTTTCAAATACTTAGACTGCTCAGAGACCATCACCTGCTTCCTGACCA
>DDVI01000144.1:5156-5995 GCA_002345205.1 Bdellovibrionaceae bacterium UBA2316
GGTGGTCAGGAAGCAGGTGATGGTGAGTAGAAAAGGAAAAAAATCCAAGATCGAGGGTAAGAGAAGAAATAGATTTAGAAGTATTAGTTAATAAAAAAATATAACAGCCAAAAAATGAAATGGCTCCAATGAGCCTATTCATTTTTTAACAAACAAATGTCGCAAACAAACAGTTCTGTGCGTGAAAAGTATATTTATTTTCTGCGCATAGATATTCAAGGAGGACCCAGTGCAAACATCATATTCTTTTTTCGAATCGACGAATTACAAAACGAGAGTATCCTCTCCGCCCTCTACCCGTCTCACTTCCAGAGACATCTCTATATTACATTTTGTCCATGAAATGAAATTCTCAACGATTGAACAGATATACAAACAATTTTTTAAAATTACCAAAGACGGAAGCAGCAGTATTAGTTTACGTTGGACCAAAGAGCGAATTACATCCCTTATTAAGAATGATTTCCTGCGACCAGTTAAAGATCTGTGCCCAATAACTTTGTATTTAATAAGCGAAAAAGGGTATTGGTATATTAAGAATGGACACTTTGGAAATAGTGTCGGTAAATTCCATAAAGTCATCGATTCACGTTTTCTAAAACACGATGCCGCTGTTTCAGATGTTCGAATTCATCTGGAATCAAAAAAAATAGCTACTCATTGGATCTCAGAGCACTTACTGCCAGAGCATCCAGGAGTTAGAAAATATCTAACGTCAGAGTTTCGTCCTGACGGAATTTACACCGGAGCTTGTCCCTCGTTTTGTTGAAAATCACGAGGGGAGGAGATCGGAAGAGCGGCGGGGAGGGGAAGAGGGGAGATATCGGTGGTGGCCGGAT
>DDVI01000066.1 GCA_002345205.1 Bdellovibrionaceae bacterium UBA2316
CGGGCTTAAAAATTCCTATCCTCCAAAAGAGCAAGACGTTGGGTTGTTGAACGAACTCATTCGTGGTTTAATAAGTTCCGCAGACTCCTGGTACGATGGGAAAAGAAGGCAGCCAACTACGAAGCCTGCCTCCATCTTGTGTCAGCAATCATCGCTTTTAAAGCGGCTGGAATTTTCGGATAGGCTCTAAGGATGGAACCAAGAAACAACTTTTATCCGCCCTAGCCCTAAAAAAATTATATTTGTGGATTCCAATATTAACATCAGCCCAGCCGGTAGCACCGGTAACAAAGACGCGACTTATTTTTTCACCGCTGCGCCAAAGATAAAATCACCTTTGCCGCGCACAACAAAGTTGGATTTAACTTCAAGGCCACGGAGATTAAGTTCTGCAATTAAATCCAGATATGAAAAGCGATTTTCCAAAGGATGAACAAAAAACATTTTTGCGAACCACCAGTTCAGCCACTGACGAGTGACTTCTTCAAAAAGAAAAAGTCCTCCGGGTTTTAAAATACGTTTAATTTCTAAAATCCCACTTTGCCAATCGGGCACATGGTGAAGGGCTGCGAAGTCGATAACGGCATCGAACGACTCGTCAGGAAATTGAAGGTTGGCGATATCACCGACATGAAATTGCACACGATCAGAAGAGTACTTGGATAAATTTTTTTTTGCCTTTTCAATTGAATCCGGATCCAAATCTATGGCCACAACACTTGACGCTTTTAAAAAGTCTAAAACAAGCTTTGTGCTGTGTCCACGCGCACAACCGATCTCTAAAACCCGCATGCCTTCAAGCGACCCGGATAGGTCTTTAAGTATGGGAGCTTCAACCTTTCGCAGAAAAATTTTGCGAATAGGGCTATTCATAATCAATTTTTCAAAAAAATTCATTCTCACAATCACCTCCGCCTGATCCAGTTCAAAGAACTTTATATAATTTTTAATAAACCCTTATCTGCAAGTCGAAGTGCATGAGCGGCAATTGTGAGTGCGGGGTTTTTGCCGGTGCTGGTTGGAAAAACAGAAGAATCTGCGATCCAAAGATTATCAGAGTGATGAACCTTGCCATAATAATCCACAACACTTGCTTGAGTTTGCAACCCCATGCGACAAGTACCGCAGGCATGGGCGAGGCGAAAATTATTTTCAGCTTCTTTTAAAATATTAGAATAGCACTGACCGAGGATATGTTTCATTCGACTACGAATGTAACTAATTTTCACTCTACTCTGAGTATCCAGTGCATAGTAAATATCTACTCCTCCGTCCGATCGGCCCATAACACGGTTCAATTGCGATGGCGCATCCTCTACGATGGTTGCCAGTAGTGGATGTTTGCAAAAGTGATCTAAGGCCAGCTTAAACCCGATTTTCCCTCCCGGGATATATTTTACCCAAGGATTTGATCCTGAAAAGTCTTCCCAAACATAATTAAATTCGGGAAAGCTACCAAAGGCCTGCATGCTGCCTAATTTTATTCCGTTCTCAAAATAAAGGGATTTGCTTCCCCAGACTTTATCCGCATGAATGGCTTTTTTAAGTTCTGGGCTATGCTTTTTCAGCTCTGGCCATTTGACCACATACAGATCAATAAAATGGCGCATAAAATAGCAACCAATTGCCGGTAGGCGAGAAAATGCAGCCGTTGCTCCCAGACATTCGGTCCCTGATAAAATACCGGGAGTTCTCAGGGCTCCGGTAGCAAGTACGAATTGCTGACCACGAACTGTCGCCAGGCCTTCACTTGTGTGAATTTCAACTGCAACCACATGACCTGAATTTTCTTTAAGTTTAATCGCTTTTCCTTCTAGCAAAAAAGCATTTTGAGTTTTTAAGGCTTTTTGCAAGGGACCCGAAAACGCATCGATTTTGCAATCATTGTCACATAAGGTACTTTGGCAAAATCGACAGTTGTCTTTTAAACGACAGGATAAGTTTAAAGGATCGATCTGAATTCCTTGTTTTTGCATTTTTTTGAAAAATGGAGTCCACTCGGGTCTTGGGCTTGCTTTGTTAGCTCCTAAAAGGGCTTCTGCTCTTTCAAAATAGGGAGTCCACTCGGACAGCAATCCGGGCCAACTGCCTAATTCTGTCTGAATGAAATCTGATTCTTCCAATCGCTCCATGACCATGCCATAGAATCGACTGGACCCACCAATTCCATCACCAAGAAACGGCACTTCATTTTTTCCATTGAGAACATCATAAACGCGATCTTTCCATAAAGGTAACTGACCTGATGAGGTCGGCTTAGAAATCACGAGCACTCGTTTGCCATTTTGAGCCGCGGAGTATGCGACAGTGCTACCACCGATACCGCTGCCAATGACAACAACATCCCAAAATTCAGAGATCAGTGTTTTTATCGAGCTATCACTCAAGCGCTTTCCTTTTCATTCTTTCGATTTTTAACTGCGACGACGGCAGGCTCTGCAGCTGAGGGAAAAAAGTAACCAAAGAAAGCATAAAATAAAACATGTGGGTTTTTAAAAATCGCCTTCCCCACGCCAGGGCGAAATGCCAAATCCATTTCATATCCCAAGATCGCATTTAGCTCGTCCAAAAATCGATAGTTTACGAATGGGATCAGCGTATCCATATAAGAACGGCGATAGCTTTTGACCCATCGGCAATTTGGTATTTCGCGGGCTAATTTTTCTAAAGTATTTTGGTTTACAATCACTCGATGAAAGGGTTGATGCAGCTTCAATAGATCCTGATCCAGGTGCTGCATCTCAACATCGTCTGAATCAGCTGTGCCAATGTATATGGTCCCGTCCTCACATAACAATTCAGAGCATTCTTTCAAAAAATCTGAAGGGGAAACAACATGCTCAATGACATCATTTGCGACTATGAATTCAAAAGATTGAGTTCGATCTAAATGCGAAAATTCTTTTACATAGGGGTCAAATCCAAAGCAATTGTTATACCCCTTTGATTTCAAATACTTTATGAATATGCCATTGCCACAGCCCATATCTAAAATCCGATGTTCTTTTTTTAAACAGGCCTGTTTCAATCGGCTTAGTAAATTAGCAAATCGTCCGCGAGCAAAAGCATCGAGAGTTTGCAATAGATTGACTGGATAGTCCTTGTAAATATCAGCGAAGTCCACCACGTTCAGGCTGTGGATACTTTGACAGTTGGGGCACTTCCACACCGAGAAATTCGTTTTAATAAATCGAGTGGTATTGCCGGTAACAAATCCGAAATCGGACTCTCTGTTTTTATCGATGATGGTGTTGCAAATCGAACACCGATTATATGCCTGAACTGAAAACAAAACTGATGGAGCCACCTAAAACCTCAACTCAACTTTTTGATCTTATGATATTCAGGGCGAATCGATTTTGCATTAACAATACAGTTCTCAATAAAAAATACGGACTAATGACCTGTGTAAACTGGCCTAGCAACCTGTCAACCCCTTAAATATGGACAATTTTACTTCGAACAATTGTGTTAATTTTTGATTTAAATATTTCATTTAAAGTCTCACTGCTACTTCTTCAGTAGAATATTTTTCAAAGCTTTTTTTAAATTCAAGCGGAGTCATCATTTTTAGTGATCCATGTTTTCTCTTTGAATTATAAAATTTGATAAACTCCATAGTTTGTCTATACGCTTCTTCAAATGTAGTAAAGTATCTTACTTGTAAAAATTCAATTTCATAAATTGAAAAAAATGATTCGATATAAGCATTTTTATTTGGAGTAGCTGGTGGAATAAATTCATGTTTTAATCCAAGTTCTAAAACCTTTTCCCTGAAAGCATTACAAGTCATCTGAGTACCATTATCACTGCGTATAACCAGTTCGCTTGCATGAGGAATTTTTGCTTTTAGTAAAGCTGAATCTAGAAGATTTACTAAACTTTCTCCTTTACAATTTAGACCGATATAAAAATCAACAACTTCCCTAGAAAAAACATCAATAAATGCAAGTAAATAGAAAAATCTATTCTCACCATGTACCCATCCATACTTGATATCAAATTGCCATACTTTTAATGGAGCCGTAACAAAATGGTTACTAGCGGGTAATTTCTTAAAGTTTTTCTTTAACTTTTTCTTTCTTGGCAGCAGTAGACCCTCTTCTTTACATATTCTATATAGCTTTTTATGGTTAACAATAAATCCATAATCATCTTTTAAATAATAAACTAACTTTTTCACTCCACCTCCATTTGCAAATTCAATTTTATCTCTATAATCATGCAAAGCCTTTCTAATAGAAGAATCCAAGACAATATTTCCATGAGTATCGTAACTAAATTCAGGAGGCCTGCGGCCTTTACTCCCCATTGCAGAGCCAATGGGGAGTCCATCCATCTTTTGTACAAAAAAAGTAGATCTTTTTACTCCTGAATATTTTAGTAACTTAGTTTTATTTATTTTTGGATTTTCTCTAATTTGCTCAGCGCAAACTTCTAATCGTTGTTCCAAACTTGGTAAGTTTTTTTTAACAACTCTTTTAGAACTTTAATCTCAAGCTCTGAATCAGCTAGTTTTCTTTTTAAATCTTTTACTTCAATTTTAACTTTATGCTTTTCTATGTTATGAGGTTTAGAATTTGATATCCAAGTTCGATTCGTTCGTTCAAAATCTTGAAACACACCATCTGCAATTCAAATACATACCGCAAATTTCAAAAATCGATGAAATTCATTGCCAAAAAACCCTTCCAGTTACACAATTTTAACAGCAACCAAGGAAAAACTAGATCTTAGAATGGATCGATTCGGGCTTAAAAATTCCTATCCTCCTTCTCTGGTGGTTGTATGAGCCATCTTTTCTAAGACGTCCATTTTCTGTTCATGATTAAATGCAGAATTATTTTTCTTTTCCTGACGGAACAAAGTCTGAGCCATGCTTAGATGAGTTAATGTAATCTCGCCAGAATTAATCTTAGATTCAACTTCAGGAATTTCACCCATTAGTTTCATTGCCGCAATTCTGCGATAAGCGGCATCGTTGGAATAGCCAAGTTTTAGAACTGTAAAAACAAATAAAGATTTAAACCCTTAATAAGAAAAAAGCCGACGACGATTTACTTCCTGCAAATGATGAAGAACAGATGTTAGTATTTCTCGCTCTTGGCGAACTAGGTTTTCAGTGCGAGTTAAAAGTTCTGAGTTGGAAATAGAGTTTAGATTCATGAAATGCCTACGTAGAAAACACACTAACACGGGTTTTAAATTCTATTTTTTAGTGTCTAAAATCATTTACAATAAAAGATAATTTTAAATACATCCAGGGTTGTGAAAATCTTAAAGATCATTTAACTGAGCGGCTATTATCAAATTTAAACATAGCTTGTACGATCACTTAAATATTAAAAACCACCGAACGTATTCTTATAGAAACCCTGTCAAGCTTAAGTTGTTTTATATCCCGCAGAAAATTAAATGATAACTCTCTAACTATGATTATTTTTAAATGATCCTAATTGAGGTTTATATATTAGCGAGCCATTCATTATCAACGGATGACTTGATAAACATCGCTTCTTAAATTAAGCATTTAAGAAGCATGCTCAAAAATTGCAGCCTTTTTGATCTGAAAATCTCATTCAACGATAGCCGCCAAACTTTTAAAACAAGGATAAACTGACTTCTTAGATGTTATAGTCAGAAAGAACTTTAGAAATTATAACTTCTCTCTTAGAAGACATCCCAGAGGTGTGTTTAACTAAATTTTAAACCAATCAATTATAAGACAAGCACCAATTTCTTCTTTAGAAGGTTCCACAATCCGGCGACTTTTTTGAATTATTTTACCAAGGAGAGCACTGATTTCAGCAAAATCTTTTTTGCTTAATGTGCACGGAGCCGTGTAGTGAATAGCATCAGATTGGTTTTGATCTATAACTTCACTTAAATGATGTCGCCAATTTTTGTGATGAAAACGTGAAACCAGCATCTCATCGTCTGCATGAATACGTGTCACTGTTTGTACCCAGAGGCCTTTGCTTTCAGTAGCTAATCCTATTCTCGCAAGTTCAGACAGTACGATCTCAACATCTTGTAAAGGTATGCTGAGGTGTTGAGCCAAAACTGCTGGATTTTGAAAAGATTCAATACTCAATAAAACGTGAATGGCCGAAACAATCCAACGTGAATAATAAATCAATGGAGCAGCTTCCTTTGACTTCTCTACTTTGGTTACTTGTGAAGCTGCGGATAACACTTGATCCTTAAGGTCTTTTGCTTGCTTTCGAAGTTTTTGTCTGAGGCTCTCTGAACCCGCTCTGCCAATATTAACTAAGGTTAAAAAATATTCTGAAGACTGGCGATCGAGTTGCCAATAATCTATAATTCCTGCAGCGTGCTCTGGTGTTAAGTGTACTGAGCTAGCAAGTACTTGGGACAAGTAGGCCGGTTGACATCCAGCCGCCCTTGCTAAAACAGAGCGATAGCCATGGGAGCTTTCGCGATTATCTAACCAAGAAATAAGTGCCATGCGGTAATCATCAAAATCGAAAATATTAATCATTACAGCCTATTATAACATAATTTATAAATTATAAATAAAAAAACGGTCTATTTTATAATAAATATGATGCGTTAGGTCTATTTCTTTGTTACGTTCCGTTCGAATCAAACAATTTGGCTTTAAAGGAGTTTTAATTATGAGCACTATTTATTTTATATTAATTTTTTTGGGGATTGCCAGTTTCAACTCCGCTAAAGCTGGAGTATTCCTGGCTCCACCACTCTATTCTGATTCAGCAGATATTAAAGCCCAAGAGTATCTAAAACAGGCTAAAGAAAATCCAATTAATGTAGTCCAACTAAAACTACTTGGACGACTTGTGACCGAGTTAGAGGGATTTGAATTTCATAATGTTTTTAGATCCACTCTTACAGAGAAGGTTAATGAATGGGAACAAAAGCCAATGCTAATAAAAAGAACCACAGACTTCACTTACTTGCAAATTTTTGATCCTGTAAAATTTGATAATAAAGAACTAGATAACCCACAGGGTGCTCCTTACTGGATGATTACAACCAAAGGTAAAACAAGTTGGACCTGTACGCAACAATCATCTTGTCATTTAGATTCTGTAGAACTTATCAGTGTTGAATTTGAAAAATCTTTTTTTAAAAACAAAGGCTCTTTGTCTTCAGCTGGAGGCGGAGCTCAATGATTTACGAATCTATTAGTTATACGAGCTTATCTAGATGTTCACATAAATGAAGATCTTAACTACAAAAGCGAATGGAGATATTAAAAATTGTTGT
>DDVI01000084.1 GCA_002345205.1 Bdellovibrionaceae bacterium UBA2316
CTTCGAAATGATGTTGTTGCTTTGTACATCATCGAAAGTCCCGACATTCCTAAAATAAAATAAGCAGTATAAATTAGATTCACGAACACAGGAGGTGTCGAATGGATTTAGAAGTATTAAAAAAGAAAGTTAGCACATATGAAGATATAAGAACCCGCTACCAGAATATCCGCTTGATCCAAATACTTTCTGGTTTCTAAATTCACGCCCCCGTCGACTTCAATTTCAAAAGAGAGTTGATTTTTTTTCCTATAATCACAAAGCCATTTAATTTTTTCAACCTGATCAAGCATAAAAGATTGCCCACCAAATCCAGGTTCTACAGTCATCACTAAAACTAAATCAGCGAGTTTCAGAAAAAGGCTCAATCTTTGCTGCAATGGATTCGTTCGTTCAAAATCTTGAAACACACCATCTGCAATTCAAATACATACCGCAAATTTCAAAAATCGATGAAATTCATTGCCAAAAACCCCTTCCAGTTACACAATTTTAACAGCAACCAAGGAAAAACTAGATCTTAGAATGGATCGATTCGGGCTTAAAAATTCCTATTAAGATCTCGAATAGTCGAATCAAGGACGATGGTCAAACTGAACTAACGGCGGAAGCTATTACCTAAAAGACGACGCTCTCCATAGCTGGAGCACTTGCTTGGCAACTTCAAAGGTAATTTTCTTTGCTTGGAGCTTCTACGCCGCACTTCATGGGAGTTTTTTAGGTTGGCTATTTGTAGGTTGTATAGCTTTTTTATCAAAAAGACCGAATGCAAATAGGTTCTATCTTTATGGCTGTTATATCAGTCTTATTTTGTTTTTATGTGTTGCTTTCGGCATTGATGGTATTCCCTATATAAAACGCATTGGAGTTGTTGGCTTATCTTTTATGGTTCCGATTTTGATCGGGATCTATGCTTTTAAATTAAAAGAAAGCCGGCGCCATTCCAAATTTTTATCAATAATAAGTCTTTGTTCAATCATCGCATCTATGGCTTTAGCCATTTTGAATGAATTTTGGTTATCTGCCCCCAGAATTGCCTTTGGAATTCCAATCATGGTTTTGGCGCATGGTTTTTTGAATGCGGTAATAACCATTCCCTGTTTTTTCTTAGCAATTCGCTTTGAAGAGGATCAAAAATCGGGAGAAATCCCTGCTAAAAATAATGTTATTTTTTTTGATGGTTTTTGTGTTTTATGCAGCGGCACAGTGGCTTTACTTATTAAAATTGATAAGAAACGAATTTTTCAATATTCATCGCTACAAGGAAGTTATGCTCAAGAAGTATTAAATTTGAGTAATATTAACTCTGGAGCCAGCGTGATTTTTCGCAGTGACGGAAGATCTTATGAAAAAGCTGAAGCCGTGATTCATATATTAAAAAAATTAGGCTCCATTTATAAGTTTTTGGGATTTTTATTAAATCTGCTTCCATTGTTTATGCTTGATCGGCTTTACAATTTAATAGCAAAAAATCGCTATCGTATGTTCGGGAAGAACGATACCTGTTTAATTCCAGATGAAGCGAACCGAAGCCTATTTATACCTTAAGCACAATATTCCAAAATTGCGGTTCTAAACTCGTCCACTTGGGCGCACCATTAACCAACCTCTCAAGGTTGGTTTTTTTTTCCTTTTTTTCTTCCCACTATCTTCAGTGATGAACCGGAAATCCTATGGTCTTGTTTCTCAAGGATCGTGATCTCTCAATAGAATATTAAATTAAAGCTTGTTATGATGAATGCTGGTGGAGGACCTCTTATGCGTTGTTTTAAAGGTATCATTGCCCAAAGCCTCGTAGATTTAAAGCGGAAAAATGAAGTAGATTTTTAATGATTTTTTTTTACTGGTAATTTAATTTAAAAAGACCACCGCCCCAAAGGGCGCCCCAAATATCTGTCAAAGACCCCAGCACAGGATAGAACCCCCAAAAACTAGTGCAAGGACTTAAGTTGCTTGAAAGATTTGTCCAAGTTACACCGTCGTCAGTCGACTTCCATAGTCCAAGTACTGCACCGTTTGAAAAATACACGTCACCGCCAAAAGAACTAACGTAAACGACCTTGGACCCAGATTCATTTCTGACCAAGATATTTTGAACGAGTGCATTTGAAACTGGTGAGGTTACGCTTTGCCAAGATATCCCGCTACCAGTGTTTACATAATTTGTAGTTTTAAATAAACCACCAGCAACCCCTCCAACCCAGACTTCACTCGCATTGTTTGGGTTGAATGTTATTGCTGAAAGACCTCCCTGAGCAGTCGCTTGAGTAGTTAAACCAAGGGAGGCGCCAGTAGCAAAACCATCAGTTGAGACAAACCCATCACTAGTGGTCGCCATAATAGCTTCATTCAAATTGCTCGGATGAGTTGATAGGTCGCTGGCAAAAAACGATGCTCGTTTTGTAAATGAAGAGCCGTTGTTGCTTGAGTAGTAAATTCTAAGATCGGCACTTACTGATCCTGATCTCGCCAGCGCGTAAATTACAGACGTTGAATTGTTATCGCGATAGATTCGATCAACTTTTGTATCGGTTGAAATGATGCGAGTCCAACTCCCGCTAACACCAGTCGTAGATCGGTAAAGTCCCTTTGATAACATTCCAGCCAAGACAGTACCAGAACTAGCAGGGTCAAAATTCCAAGCGACAACCCCATCAGCAGAATTGACTTCGCTGATGACGCTCCAGCTGGAGCCACCGTCAGTTGATGAGTATGTTTGTCCAAGACCCAATCCTACCGTCGAGCTCATAACCAGTTCGTTAGTGTTTAGTGGATTTTGTGCAAACCCCAAAACTGAATTTGCTTTTATTCCCTGTGATGTGCTGGTCCAACTTGAGCCAGCATTTGTAGTTTTAAATATTCCAGAACTATTCGTTGAGCCAACCAGAACATTATTTGTATCTAACGGATTGATGGCTACAGAAAAGACGGATTGGCCAGCCAGAGTTGAACCCATTTGCGTCCAAGACGAGCCACCATTAGTGCTTTTGAATAAGCCCCATCTAGTGGAAGCAACTGAATCATTTTTTGATGTCCCAAGATATAAAATGTCGGCTGCTTGACTGACTCCAGAATAGACGGCGACGGAAGTCTGAAGACCGGTTGTAATTGCCGAAGCTGGGTTATTTATTGTCCCGCTAGATCCAAAACCTGGAAGCGCAACAAACATCAAGGTCGCATCTGCAAATAAAATGTAAAGTGCGTTCGACGAGGTAACAAGTTTTGAAAGGCCGACAGACCCCGTGATTAAATCCGACCACGTAGTGCCGTTGTCATCAGAATATTTTAAAACTCCATTTGAAGCCCCGGCAAAAAGTCGCCCAGAGGAAGAATAAGTTACAGCCTTGAAGACAGTTCCCCATGCAATACTAAGTTTCGAAAAGTTACTGCCCGAGTCAGTCGACCGATATAGTCCGTCATCTGTAGCAACAAGGACTGTAGCAGCACTCGTCGGATTAATTGCAGTCTGGTAAACATGTTTGTTTGTACCGGAGGAGGGTAGCCCACTTTGTGTTATTGCCCATGTGGTACCTCCGTCTGTTGATTTCATCATGCCCCAGCCAAAGTGACTAACGGCATATAGTTTTAATGAGTTGGTAGGATCAAAAGTTAAACTATAAGTCGACGAATTTTTAGGGGTTGAAATTTGATTCCAAGTTGATCCACAGTCTGATGACTTATAGATCCCCGACATGTCATCACCAGAAGCCCATACTTCACACGAGTTACTAGGATGAAAGACGATGCTGGGAACATAGCCGCCGAAAACTCCCTTAAATGTCCAGGTTGCAGTCGATGGGTTCGAGGGGTTGGCTGGACTTGATGGCGCAGGAGAATCATCGCCCTTTTTGGAGCATGACAATGAGCAGACAAGAATGAATATAGCGAGGAGCCTCATGGATTCAGAATATCAGTTCCACGATCCGTTGACAAGCATCGGGCACTATTGATGCCCTATCTTCCGAGGCTAACGACTGGGAATGATTTTTTGGCTCTTTTTTATTTTCTGTGTAAATCAATAGGCTCGATTTAAAAACGAAATTATCAATATGGGATTTCTTGTTTTGGGATTTCTAAAAACTAGACTTGAGTCCTGATTGAGTTGCTGGACCACAAACAAAAATGCCCATGAGCATCTCCATTGGTAGAAGTTGGTTACGACATAACAACTACAGGAAAAACATCATGAGCTTCAACTACGGTATCATTTTTGCATTTATAAAAAAATCAAAATCCTGAGTCAGCGATATCGAAATCGCAGAAAAAGATTTGGACTCAGGTTTAACCTAATTTGTGCAATTTTAACTATGAATGGAACGAATAGTCACGAAAGAGGTCTATTGTTTGTTCCTTTAGATTACCTTTTTGCAGGGCCCTTATTTACCTCTGTTAAGAGCGTTCATGCAGTGACTGCTTTTAGTGTTGTCACTGCGACTGGAATTGCTTTGATGGGACAGCTTTACCGAAAAAAAGAACGTTCGCGCTTCACAGAACCCAGTTCCGAGACAGTGTTGGTTGTTATATCTTAACGAAAATTATCAACAATTTAACAAAATGCCTGGAGCGGCAAAAAATCATCATTCGCGACGACAAT
>DDVI01000024.1 GCA_002345205.1 Bdellovibrionaceae bacterium UBA2316
CCACTCTGAACTTGTTTAACTGCTCGAATACGAAGCTATTCCAATGTATTGTGATCTAATTTTCTTGCATCTTGTCTCATGAAAGAATCAAATCACAAACCTTTCAAAATGCCCAAATACTTTCGGCCGGGTTAATATTCGATATGAATCCGCTACAAGACCGATATCAAAAATGAGTTGGCCTGCTGTTACCGTCAAGCCCGACCCACGTAAAGGCACACTCGAAACGCCAGATAATTGGAAAGATCCAGTTGCAAAACTATTTTGAATATCAAAAAAGCTAGTTTTTCCATTGGCATTTCTGAATTGCACAGAGTGAAGAGTTGGCAGACTAACTTTATAGTTCCTACTATCGTCTGCCGTTTGGAAAATGATCTTACCATTATTGTGATTAAAACCACCATTATTTAATCCGGCGACAACGGTATTAGTGTCAAGGTTAGTAGGGCTAATTACCAAATTTCTTGAGGAGGACGGAGCTCTGAAACTACCCCCTGTGACGACCAACGACTGAAATATACTATCCTGAGTCGCTGAAGAGTCTTCCGTCATATTAACTGCAGCCATATCGACTTTAACCTGTGGAAACTTACAACCAGAAAATATAGATTTATATTTAGAAGAATTACCAACTATATACACCGGTAAATTACCGCCACCGAAATCTCCGGTACAGTAAAGATGTCCACCTAAGCTAATTTTAGCATTAGTGGTGCCAATATTTAGCAGTGGCGCATCTAAACCAAATTTAGCTCCTGCTAAAGTAAGGTTTCCAGATACAACCAAATTCAGTGATTTGATAGACCAGAAGCCACCGGTCGATGCCACGGTAAAATTATACAATTCAAATCCAGAAGGCACGGAAATAAACTGATTCAAAGCCTGACCGTTTGGATCGACTAACATCAATGTACTGTTGTTGTGTACAAAATATGAAGAGTTAGTAACTTTAAATGCTTCAGAGTTAACAGGAGAATTTTTTGTGTTTAGTAAAATTGTTGAATTCTTTGGGGCGTTAAACAGTCCACCATCAACATAGAATAATTTAAAAATATTCAGATCACCCGATACGTTGCCATCGTTAAACGTACCGCCTGACATTTTAAAATAAGATAATGAGTCATTTAAAGTTCCGGCTGAAAATACGAAGCCATTCTGTGAAAACGAACTTGCTTTCAGAAATAGTGATCGCACGGTTGTATTCGCGGATAGAGTGGTCACGCAATTTGGTGTGTAGGATTGAGGTAATCCCGCATTTGGGGCATGACACAAATTATCGATGAATACGCGATTTGTATAATTCGGTACATCGGCGGCTCCAGAGCAACCAGTTTTAAGGCCGGCTGTTCCGCACCAGTTGTCTTTGTCGCTGAAGTCAGAGCTAACTCGTCCAGTCCACGAGTAGGGGTACACTATGGCAATCTTAACAGTAATCGGAGCAGAGGTAATTAGGTTTTCGTCTGTAATTTGAATTTGAACGGGAAAGATCCCGGATAGGCTTGTAGTAGGAGAAACGGTAAGGGCTCGTGTGGTTGAAACGTTGTCCACTGTAACCGCAGAACCAAGTCCCGCCGAATCAGCGATAGTGATGGTAAAAGGACCGCTCGAATTGTCATCATACACTAAATCGGAATAGTTGATCACAACGGGTGAAGCCAACGTGTCGGGGTCGGAATTGATATATAGAATTCTTGCATCATTCCTGATGGTGGCTGGAGCTTTTGTAGAGAATGCTAAATATTCAATTGAATTTCCAGAATGCAATGAATCCCAGGCAACAACTTTAATATGCAAACTTTCGGTGTGAGTTAAGTTACACGTAGTTTGCAGCGCAAACAGAGTGCTTGTGCCCGATATACCAATTTGGCTACAAACTACAGTTGTAGCTGTAGGATAGTTTCTTAACACATACACATCATAAGAGGACGCACCTGTTGCACTTGACCATCCAATAATCAAATCGCCAGTCAGACGTTTTAGTAGATTAGAATATGTGTCAGCACCACTATTTTTAACTCCGGATATCGTGAACGAAGACAACACATTTCTTGTGACAGTTTGTGAATTTGTTTGATTAGAGTTATTTGCGCCGTCAGCGTGAGAGGCAGTGAATATCAAACTAGGTCCGTTAAACCCTGGCGATATCAAAAACGAAAGCGACCAAATACCTCCTATGCATTGTGTAGATATTTGGCTATTGGAATTAATTTCTTTGACGACAACTGGTAAATCATTTTCAGAACAGGTTCCATTTAGAGCGACACTAGAATCAGTTCCCGGTATATTAGTTGGGGATACAAGGGTTACGGTCGGAGCAACCGTGTCTCTGAAGATTCTGATTTTTTTTGTGGCAATTTTATTTTTTGAATTGTCAAAAGCTTCAACGGAAATGAAATTGTCGCCTTCTACGAAAGCTTTGGCTGGAATTTCTTTTGCGTACGTGAGATTTTCACACCTGAATTCAAAATTGGTCGGCGCCGTAATAGTTAAGTTTGTATTGTTTTCGCATAGACCTTTTAATTCAATGACGGAGTTTACAGACGCGGAATTAATTGTCGACAAGTTAGATTCAATGGTTAGAGACTCATCCGGTGAATTTAAAAAACCAAAGCCAAGCTCGGGTGACATCTTGGTGCAACCAGATGTTAATGTTAGGACTGTAAAGTACAAGAAGATGGTTTTTCCGCTTACATTCATATATGACCGGGCTTTAATCCAGGTCTTTACTAATCGGGTAATTCCACCTATGACTTAAGTCTTATTTTGATACAGACAAAATTTCTATTCAAATTAGACGTAGTATGGAACTAGGTACTTATTCTGAGTAAACCCATGGTTCGGCTCCAGATAAAACTTTAACCGCAATAAAATAAAGCTTTCCAGCGATAACGGTGAACTTAGAAGGATTAGAACTATTCAACCCAGGATTAATGTCAGCGACCAGTTCGGTGCCCAGCAAAGTGCCGTCTGTTCTCCAGAGTTCAGTCCCATGGACACCGTCATTGGCCTTAAAATATAATTTTCCGTTATAAATACCGAGTGCGACGAAACCAGAATTACCTGAACCAGGGTTTATGTCTTTAACCATCGTTGTGTTAGCCGATGTACCATCGGTTTTCCAAAGCTCGGCACCAGCCGTTGCGTGATATCGAGTAAAATATAAATAACCGTTGTATTCAAAGCCAGCGGTGTAGCTGACTCCTACAGTATTTGTCGCTGAATCTACGACATTTGTGCCGCCCGCTGTGCCATCAGTTATCCAAAGCTCACGAACATAAGGGGACGCCGAATTGTTTGAATATTGGAAAAGTGATTTGTTTCCTAATCTTCCAAAATAAGTAATATTAAAATTGTTGCCACTTATTGGTATGTTTTTTAATAAGCTTGTGCCACATATATCTTTTGTAAATTTAAAACCGGACTTGAGCTTTGGTCACCCTTACCTAAATCCGATTCAAGATTTTTTAACGACGCATTAAACGTACAGGATGAAAGCAATATGAAAAACAAAAGGGATGTTATATTCACTCTAAGTGTTTTCATATGTCCTCACTGTTAACTTTTCGTCAAAATTACATGTAACTTGAGTTTCAAAGTGATAAAAAGTTATACGAATTTCTGATCAATCTGATTGTATCAGAACGAAGCGATTACTATGAATGTTGTTTCAACCAGTGATTTAGAGTTTTTGCGTAGTCAAAGTTAGCTTGCTCCAAAAGATCGGGAAGGGGAGTATAATCAAGCCTGTTGACGGTGTCGTTGTACTTAACTGGGGCTGCAGATTTTCTCTCTGCGCAGGCGATAACTTGATGAAAAGGTAATTTGGATTTTATTTTTTTGTAGACCGAACTATCCAGAATGATACAGGTCTGCAAATCACCTAAGTCACTTTCTACAAAATACGGAGTCGGTATTTTAAATTCGTTCTTGTATGTAAGGACTTTTTTAGAGAGTTTTAAGTTCTCAAGTGTGACCACAAAAGAAACCTGATTCAATTCTGCTAATGCAACTAGCGAGTTGTAAATGCCATCACTAGTATCGATTGAAGACTTAAAATATTTTCGAAATGTGTAAATAGTACGCCAGTCAGGAGAGGGGCGAAATAGGGTTTCAAGGTTTCGTTTGGAACCATTTTTTAGATAATCAAAGGCCAATGCGGGGCCATATCCCAAATTTTGACCAAAAAGTATAACTACATCCCCTGGTCTGATGCCGATCCTATTTAACGGAGTTAAATCTGACTCGCCGATAATGGTTGTGGTCAGTACGGTTGCATGCGAAGAGCCGGAATCACCACCTAGCAGAGGCACTCCAAGTTTTTTTAAAGCGCTCGAAAGTGATCTATAGACTTTATCTTTGATGATACCAGTATGAGCTGGCCCCCATTGCGCTGAAACTAGCATACCGATTGGCTTTGTTCCTGAAGCCGCCAAATCCGATACCGAATTGGCCACGGCCAAATAACCCCAGGTTTCAGGGTGGCGATAAAGTTTCGAATGGATTTCGATTGCGACTGAATCTGTGGAGCTAGCCAGAAACAGGTTTTTCTTAATTTTCACGATTTCAGTGTCACTACTATTAAAGCCATTCAACTGCTGTGAATTGCGAGGACTATGCTGATAGAGTTTTCTAAGGCCTTGGTATTCTGATTTTTGGAAGAATTTTTGGTCCACGCGTCTATTTTATGGCCATAGCCGATCGAGCGGTCAACTACGCATATGGCCAAGTGGTTCTGGTTAGTTGTATCAGCTGCGTGAACCGTTTAGTTTAGGGGCATGAAAACGATCATTTTATTATCTTTCGTCGTGCTTTTTGTTGGCTGTGTATCTTCATCTAAACGCCAAAATAGTTCGTCTAAAATAGTGACCGCAGATAAGCTACAAAAAGAAAACCTAGCAGTTGAAAAAGACGTTAAAGCGGCACTGCCAAATGAAGGCCTTAAAGCCTACCAAACAGAAAAGATCGCGTTTTTAAACATTCACGATTTTCCGGACAGCGCTTTACTTTCGGCAAAGGTAAAAATGAATCCGCCTGATTTGGCCTTAGATGAAGCTAAATCGTTGCAAATGGATCGCTCTGAAATTTTGCGACAAGCTCTAGTGACTTTTTGTGATGACTGCCAACAATTTGAAGTATTGCTGCCCATAGAAAAACTATCGGAACAACAGTTTAATTTTTTCTTTGATAAAATTTTCTTACGCCAAGAAGTCAACTTAGATGAAATCAAAGAATTGACGAGTGAACTTGCGGCTTATGATAAATTAGTTTTAATTTTAAGCTCAGAAGACTACGAAAAGAATCGCGGATTCAGCAAAGACAACAGCGTAATTGCTATCACGGAAGCCTTCATTAAATCCGAAGTGTATGTTTTTGATTTAAAGAAAAAAACGACGATGGCTCGTATGAATATTAATTTATCAAATAAAGATTATCTTTTCTATTCTAAGAAAGAAGCTAGCGACAAACAACAGGCGGGAAGTCTAAAGGAAGTTAAAGATAATTCGATCAAGACTTTGCTTAACGATTACAGATATGATGAAATTTACCCGTATCCAATTTCATCAGAATCATTGACTCTATTTCACTTTTTCTACAATGAATTATGTAAATCTCTTTTTATGGATGCAGGATGAAAACTTTAGATGATCTTTTAAATGTGGCCGCTGAACGTCGCGATACAGATTGGGAAAACCAGTTTTTCCATCAATTCACAAGTAGCAACGTAAATATTTTATCACCTGATCCACAGGTGGGTCCAGACAACTGGCCCTATCTGTTAGTCGAATCTGATATGGAAGCTAAAGAATCGGTACAAAAGATTCTGCACTGGTTGCATGACAAAGGTATCGGTTTGGTTTTAAACCCAACTGAAGAATATCCAGATTATGTTTTCACATACGGTATGATTTGGCATTTTAAAGAAACTGGTTTGTTCTACAAAACGATCGATCAAATTAAACCCGAAGTTGTGGAGATCAAACAGAACTCTTCCGTGTATTATGGTCAGCCTTCAGAATCGTTCCTGCCGGCATACGTTCGCAAAATTTTATTAGAGTTTTTCCGAGATCAAGGTTTGCTCGGTGTAAAGATCAACTTGCTATCAGATGATAACAAGAATTTTGACTTATGTTTTTCTTTGGAGTCTTTGGGTAATCCGCCTGTTAAAGAACATCAGGGCATTGCCGAGGCGATCAGTTGGTTCCTGCCGCCACATTATTCCATCGTATTGATCAGCGAACAGGGGCTTCCTCCGTTCGTGGCTCTATAAACGTTAGTGCGTATCTTTTTCTAGTTCGCCGGGTTTTGGTAGAAGGTCCATCAGACATTCACGCCAATACTCGGGAGCATCATCGGAATAATCAACTGCTATATGAAAACCTTGTTTGCCTAAAAACTTGGTGCGTCTGATTTCACCGCTGATTTCCATATTCATGGGCTCTAATTTTAAATAGACTCGATTTCCAATTAATGAATCCAAATTTAAGTTTCCTCTTAATGATTGAGGAATTAAATCATCTCTTAATACTGTCAGCAAAAGACCGGTGGATGAGGCTTCTACGATTTGGCAATTCTTTGCGATCTTAGCTAGATCATCAAGTGAAGCCATGTAAGTGACTTTGATTGGTTCCACTTCTTTGCGCGGAGCCGATCGAGTATTTTTGTAGCCCTTTTTGCTGGCCTTTGGAGTTTTTGCTGCTTTCTTCGCTTTGTCTTGCATTTTTAATCCTTCTTCAGGTGTTGCTGATTAGTATTTCGGATGGCTCTAGACTTAAGTTAAGCGATTTCGATTCAACCAATTCGATTTGGAAGTTTTAATTTATACAGTGTCAAAATAGTAGACACATTTTGGGCATTATTTTTTAACCTAACATTACGCGTGCAAACTAGTTTTTCACGTCAGTGTTTCGCTCTGATTAGGCGGTAACTGAAGCTTTCGCAATTGCAAGCTGTACGCTAGCATTTGAAATGCAGACGCCTTGAATGTGCGTCGTGGGTGATTTTGTATCGACGGCAGAAAACTGAGTGACGTCATAACCATTGATCGGACTTGAAGTCGCTGTGGAAACCGTTTTCACGCATAGATCAGTAATTGCCTTTGGCTGTACGATAAATGGTATCGCTTTAAATGACGCTTCTTTGATCGACCATAGTAATTGAAAATTAGGACTTAGTTTTAACTCGTCAGGCGTGCAGACACGTTCAACAATTTTTTGTTGAATACGATCGCGATTTTCATAATCAACGCCCACTGGAGCCGAATCTAATACGAATACGCCGATTTCGTCTGTATGGGATAGCGAACTATAGTGGTCTTTGCCTGGAACACCGATTTTTTGAGGAACATTTCTTAAATCAAGAGCGTCTTCAAACACGAAATTCTTTTTATCTTTTAGAAAATTATAAAGTGATGTGCGTAAATCAAAACGATTCTTAGTTTTCTTTTCGAATGGATCACGAGACCGAGTTTGAAATGGGACGATTTCGATATGGAAGTCTGGTCCCATTAAGGACGTGGCGAACGCTTGAATATCTACAGAAGCACTATGCATTTCCTACCCGAACGTATCAGGCAAATACTTTCGGCCATGATACACTTTCACCTTGAGCGATTTTCATCATTCGATCAAGTGAAACTTGTGCCTTCATTCGGATGGTTTCATCTACTTTTACTTCGGGTTTTAGTGTCTCTAATGCGTGTTTGATTTTTTCTAAATCGTTGAGTTTCATAAAAGGACAATCATTACATAGACATCCTTTATCTTCTACGGGTGCTTGTATTAATTCGACATCGGGACGAGCCTTTTTCATCTGATGAAAAATTCCTGTTTCCGTTGCGACTATAAATTTTTTCTTGGGATTTTTTACAACTTCGTCTAATAAACGCGACGTTGAGCCAATCACCTGAGCATATTGCAAAATCGAAGCTTCGCATTCTGGATGAGCAATCACAACTGCATCCGGATGCTGCATAGTTAACTCATGTAAACGACGAGCATTAAACAAAACATGAACCTGGCATGAGCCATTCCACATTTCCATTGTCCGGTTCAATTTCTTGCTTAAATAGTTCCCTAAGTGTTGGTCTGGACCAAAAAGTATCTTACGATCCTTAGGAATCGAGTTGATAATTTTTTCAGCGTTAGACGAAGTGATGATAACGTCAGAAATCGATTTTACTTCAGCGCTCGAGTTAATATAGGTAACCGCAATGGCTTCAGGATTAGCCTTTCTCCATGCATAGTATTTATCAAACGGAGAACTATCCACCAACGAACAACCGGCGTTTATATCAGGAACAAGAACTGTTTTTGTTGGATTTAAAATTTTTACCGATTCAGCCATGAACACAACACCGGCTAGCAAAATGATGTCGGCCTTTTCCTGTTGGCCCTTTTGAGCCAAGAAATAACTATCGCCTACATGATCCGCCAAATCTTGAATAGCGCCGTCTTCATAGTAGTGCGCTAGAATGGTAACGTTTTTTTTCTTTTTAAGTTCGCGGATTTCCTGACCTAGATCGTAGCCCACATTCGGTCCTTTTAGAGATTAGCTCCACCTTTAAGAACATTGATAATCGATTTAGAAGCACTACGGAGCGATTCTAAAACACCCACGCCATCGTTCGCAATCGCTTCAAATTCAGGGGCATTGTAATGATTCAAAGACGCTCTTAGCTCAGGCAGGGACGCGGCGCTTGGAAGGTCGCGTTTATTATACTGCATGATCAAAGGAATTTCTTTGATGTCATACCCCTGTTGTTCCAGATTGATCTTTAAATTTTTTAAGGCCTCTAAGTTTTCATCCATGCGCTCGATTTGTGAATCGGCGACAAAGACAACTCCATCTAAACCCTTTAAAATCAATCGTCTTGAATTATCGTAAACAACTTGGCCTGGCACTGTATATAAGTGAAAGCGAGTTTTAAAACCACGAATTTCACCGATATTCATTGGAAGAAAGTCAAAAAACAAAGTTCGTTCTGTTTCTGTGCTTAGATTCATTAATTTTGATTTTTGATCCGGATTGGTTTCTTTATAAACCCATTGCAAGTTCGTGGTCTTGCCGCCCAAAGAAGGACCATAGTAAACGATCTTACAGTGGATTTCTTTTGCGTTGTAGTTGATAAAAGACATTCAGGCTCCGTCCGTGTGAGATCTTATAGCTCGACTCTGTTTTCCAAAGCGCGGCTCATTGTGCGATCGTCGATGAAATCGATGTCGCCGCCGATCGGTACGCCATGGGCAATACGAGAAAGTTTAATTCCAGAGTTTTGCAAAATTTTAGTTAGGTACAATACTGTAGTGTCACCTTCAAGATCGGCATCTAGAGCCATAATGATTTCACGAACAGGGTAATCCGTGCCGGCTTGATCTTGAATACGCTTTAATAAATCTTTGATTTTTAAATCATCCGGAGTAATGCCATCCAGTGGTGATAAAGCACCATGCAAAACATGGTAACGACCACGGAACGCGCCCGAAGCTTCGATACGCATTACATCCGAAGGTTCTTCTACTAAACACAACACATCGTTTTGACGATGAGAATCTTTGCAGAATCGGCATATGTCACTGTCCGTGTAATTAAAGCATTGAGGACATTCATGCACTTCGGATTGAACTCGTTGAAGTGCATCGCTTAGATCGGCAGAGTACTGTTCACGAGACTTTAAAATATAATACGCCAAGCGCTGAGCCGTCTTTGGCCCAATGCCTGGAAGTTTAGTCAATTCGTGTACAAGTTTCTCTAAAGCCGAAATATGAAGCATTAAAACATTCCTGGGATGCCCATGCCGCCAGTGATTTTTTCCATCTCTTTAGCCATAGTGTCTTTAGCTAGTTTAAGAGCATCGTTAGTTGCTGATACAACCATCTCTTCAAGCATTTCCGCATCACCTGATTTGAAAACATCAGGGTTAAATTTTACAGACACAAGTTTGTTATCGCCAGTTACAACCGCAGTAACCGCACCACCACCCGAAGTTCCAGTAAATTCTTGTTTACCGATTTCTTCTTGTGTCTTTTTCATCTTAAGTTGCATTTGGTTGGCTTGTTTCATCAACTGAGCCATTCCGCCGCCGCCGAATCCTTTCATAACATTACCTCTATTTTTTAGAGTCTGACTTGATTTCAGTCACACTCTTTACAGTTCCATTAAAAACCCGCTGTGCGGCTAGCACTTTGGGGTCATTCATTATTTGTTGTTTCACTAGTTCTTCGCTCTGCATAGTCTTTTTCTGCACCATGGCCTGGGCAGAGACACCTTGAGGCTCACCACTAGCGGATACCGTAAAAGAATACCCAGTGCCCCAAAAGGAATCAACAAATCCTTGCATTTTTTTCTTGTTATCTGCATCGCTGAGAAGGTCTCTTAGGAATGCATTTGTCTTGCTGACTCCTAACATAAGCTTGGTGCCTTCTTCTTTTACAAAAATCAGGTTTTCAAGTTTAGCACCGAACAAAGAATCAGCACTGCGGACACGGTCGATGAATGCGATCCAGCGATCTTCTGGAGTTTTGCCAGTTACAAAACCGACCGCTGCTTTAGGTACTGCCGAAGACACTGGTTTGTGTGGCGCCGTTGCTGACAACGAAGTCGTATTGTTCATCGGGATTGATTTAGCGGGCGCCGAATTCATTGGTCGTTGCGGTTGGTGCGACTGCGCCAGAGTCGGTTGGGCTAGCATAACTGACCCCGGCTGCGAGATACCTTTTAATAAAGTTTGTAGATCGTCAATTCTTGGTGATGTCGCTAAACGCAGTAATAACACTTCTAAAACGACATAAGAATCTTGAGACTTGGCTAAATCCTGGATGGCTTTTAGCAACAAATCAAACAGGTGGTGAATATCTTCAGTCGATGATTTCTGAGTGTAGGTTGCTAGTTCTTGGAATTCGCTTTCAGGAATTTCAACAAGTGATAAAGCATCTGCGCCCGCTGTTTTAACCACCAACAGGTGTCGGGCCAATTCAATTAGTTCGTTCATGAATAGCTCGGGATCAGTTGCCGTCAAACGCATTTTTTTAAGGAGTTCAACTAACTGAGCGGAATTGCGATCAAGGATTGCAGCTAACGTATCAAATAACAAATTACGATCCGTTAAACCTAGGATGTCTTGAGTTTTGGCTTTCGTTAGCGGGCCATTTGAAAAGCTGATAACTTGATCTAGTAAGCTTTGGCTATCACGCATAGATCCGTCGCCCTGTTTAGCGACAAGCCAAAGTGCCTCTTTTTCAAATTCAATTTTTTCAGAAGTGCAAATGTGCGCTAACTGATCAGAAACTTCTTTTAAACTGATGCGACGAAAATCAAAACGCTGACATCGCGACAAGATCGTTTGTGGGATTTTGTGAACTTCGGTTGTCGCCATGATGAAAATAATGTGCTCAGGTGGTTCCTCTAGAGTTTTTAACAAGGCATTGAAGGCCGAGCCAGATAACATGTGAACTTCATCTATGATGAAGATTTTAAATTTACCTGTAGAGGGCATGTAGCCCACGGTTTCACGCAGTTCACGAATTGAATCCACACCGTTGTTAGAGGCTCCGTCGATTTCGATAACGTCAACAGATCTAGATTCTGCGATTTCGATACAGCTATCGCATGTGTTGCAAGGAACTAAAGCACCGCTTTCGTCCGTTACTGAATTTGGGCAACGAAGGGCTTTGGCCAGGATACGTGCTGATGATGTTTTTCCTGTACCCCGTGGACCAGTAAATAGAATAGCATGAGGAATACGATTATTTTTAAGAGCATTATTCAGAGTTTGAGTAATATGCTTTTGACCGACGATCTCTTGGAAAGACTGCGGACGATATTTTCTGGCGATAACTTGATAACTCATCGTACTTCTCTCGTAAGCTTAACAGCTTATTAGCTTAGCTTCTTAGCGTCTTAAAGATTGCGAAAATAAAAATGCCGAGCACCCCATATCACATGGTTCGACGAGTACCGTTGCTTCCTTCCGGACCTAGCGGAGTTCGTCATCAAAGCCATTGTATGGGACCCGGCATCTCTGGTCTAACTTAGATCCGCTTGGCATTCATCTTATAACGCTAGGCAGCTACGGGGTGGACAGAAAGGTTTTTATGACCTCACATCGCTCTAATAGCGAGTGAGCTTTTTTAGGGGAAGAAAGGTCATTTCCGACATAAATATTTTCAAATGGACCAATCCCGAGCGAGCTGTCGAGCACACCAAAAACGTGCCCATCGGCAGTGACAGCGGGCCCGCCAGAATTACCAGAAAGTGAATCGGCGGTGACACCCGCAAAGATCGACGATGTTGGATCATTTTGTCCACGAGCTTCGATAGTGCCGACAAATGCACCGACGCTCCAGCGTTTGGTAGATAGGTAAATATTGGCTGGTGACGTGCCCTTTGCGTTGGGACGCTGATCAGTGCCGGGAAAACCAATTACATAAATTTTTGAATCGACGGGAAGTGAACACGATGGGTTTAACGGCACGGGTTGCAGACTGCTGAAATAAACAGAACTATCAACAGTCGCTCTAAGCAAAGCTAAATCGGGTTTTTCAGACAGTTTAATGATTTCAATATTATCAAGCTGCAAGAATCTGTCAGACGTTCGCTGAGCCGAACCATCGACTCGACTAAAATTCAATCCGGCAGTCAGCTGAATGGTGCTACAGCGCCCGGAACGGACGGGACAGTTTTTATAAATCACATGACCGCTAGTTAAGAAATAGAAATAGTACCGGCCGGGAATTGGGCTTTGTTCGCGGCGATAAAAAAATGAGGACCCGACAAAGCCGCCACCTTTTGAATCGACTGCGAACGTAGCATCCCAAGCGGATTGTAAGGCGGTGGTCGGCAAAGTATATTTCCGATCATCAAAGCCTTCGGCAGCGTAGATGACGCTGCCAAATAATAAAATAAAAAAAAGAATTTGAACTAATTTCACCTAAGCTCGTTTTATATTAGTGAGCAATTTTGAAGAGTATTTTTCTTATTCATCAAAATATTAAGTGATTTAGAAATCGTGACGTCGCTACCAGTGATTACGCCGTTAGTGGTGCCGATCTCGATAGTGGTTGAGAACTTGTTACTGGTATTTTTGGTATAATTCACTGTGAAAACTAGATCTGTCGTCATGTTATTAAGTGCTGAACTTATAGTTTGATGGCTGGATTGAATCGCTCCGTTTACAGTACCGCTAGAGGTAACAAGTGACATGGCTGCTGCGCATACACGCGGACGTATGCTTGGATCGTTAAAATTAGTGCCCTTTGAGGCTTGGCAGATCATGATTACAGAATCGTTAATTAAAACAACGCGTTCTGTTTTTGAATCTACGTCTGACTTGCAAACTAGATTGGCAGCAAAGCTCGTCGTAGCCGAAAATAAAACTAAAGCTGTAAATAGATTCTTAATCATGGAGGGCTCCTAATTGAAATGTTAATTGCGTTTAACACTTATTAGGAATGCGAACCGAATACCGATACAATAGGGATTGGTTTGATTCAAAGACGATATTGAATTTAAAAACGACCTTGAGGTTCGACATCTGTCAAAAGTAATGACAGATGTGCGGGCGCTAGAATTTTATGTCGCGAACCCAGTGGCAGGTGTATCCGCCTGGATTTTTTTGAAGGTAATCTTGGTGATAGATTTCTGCGCTATAGAACGGACCCGCAGCAACGATTTCAGTTACGACGGGTTTTTTCCAGGCACCAGATACATCAACTAATTCTTTTACTTTCTTAGCGGTCTTTTCTTGTTCGGGTGATAAGAAGAAAATGGCTGAACGATATTGCGTGCCGCGATCATTCCCCTGCTGATTAACCGTGGTTGGATCGTGAATTTTAAAAAAGTATTTTAGGATGTTTTCGTAGGATGTCTTTTGAGGATCAAACTGAATTTCGATAGCTTCAGCGTGACCAGAGGTCCCCTGTTTAACGATTTCGTAAGTAGGGTTAGGAACCACACCACCGGTGTAACCGACTTGCGTTGATATAACCCCTGGTTGAGTACGAATTAATTCTTCTACACCCCAAAAGCAGCCACCAGCAAGTAGGGCTGTTTCAGTTTTTTTTGATTCAGAAGCTGTAGTCATGTCTTTCTTCTTTTTTGCGGGTTGAGTTTTAGAATTAGCATTGAAGGAAAAACAGGTGAAGAAAAAAATAGAGAGTAGAAGAAACTTTGTCATTTAGAATGGCCTTATAGTTAGGGTTTCTTTTTAACTTGTTTATCTTCAATTTTCTTAGAAAGCTTTTGAATGCGCTCTCGGATATTAGGAGGCAGACTAGCCAGGAATCCGCCGGGATCTTTGGAATAGGAAGCTAATGACTCAAGAGCCTTTTCCGGATTATCTTTGTTCATTTCCATAAGGATGGGCAGAATGTCGGCAGAAATAGCATACAATTCTTTAGAGTCATCACCAGCTAATTTGGTAACCATATCATCAACTTTTTTAGCATTAGGATCTTCGGCAGTGATTTCTTTTATTTTAGCCGGGTTATTCAACGTGTTCTGGGCATCTATTAACTCTGCAGACGAAGAATTTTTTTGCGAAACAGACGGCAGAGAAATAAGTAGTGAAAATGCAAGAGCATATTTATACATATATTGGTTTCCTTGTTGGATATTTAAATTATCGGGCGAAATATAGAAAAATGAAAGAGAAATAAATGGCGTTTCGTATTGAGAATTTTTTTGCAGATAAATCTAAGTCCCTCAAAGCCAAATTGGCCGTAGCTGTACAGTAATTGTAGGGGTATATTAGGTTTTCTCTTTTTTCGAAGCAAATACAGCATATTTAAATAGGGAATCTATTTATAATTTAGGAGGTTCTTTCCCAACAACGCCTTTCAGAAAACTATAGTTTGCGAATTGCTCGGGGCTGTATCCCGAAGTTATATATAGGTTATGGAAATTTTTATCAAAAAGCTGTTTTGCGATTGATTCTCCTTTAACTTCAGCTCCAGTTGAATCTTCACCCAAATTTGAATCTATATAAATTTTAGTCAAAGGATCTAAAGATGAGAGATCGTTAAACAACACCTCTATATTTCGGTAGGATCTCATCTTGTGATTAAGAGCTTTCGCATTTATTTGCCAGGCCATATGAACAAGTTCGTCGTCATCAATGAGGCAGTAATCAAGCTTAGCCTTTGGGGCATCAACCTCAATCGGAACAAACCCCAACATTTGTTTTGGAAGAAGTTTTATTTGTAGTTGCTTGCATTCCAGCTGAATTTTTGTTTCATCGAATCTGCTCGTTACCAAAACAGATCTTTTCCAAATATTTCTTGCTTTTATTAGGTCAAGGCCGCTTCTATTTTGATTCAAAAATTCATAGTCGATCAAAAAAAACATATTATCATCGATTGGATAAGACAAAAAATCCTTAGGCGAAGTAAAACTTTTAAGCGATAGGTTTGACCTTAAGGTATCTATAGACTTCAATCGTTCCTTCCAAATTTGATGAATACTCATGTCGTCGTCTACCGAAACAATTTTAGTTCCAGATTTGAGCCTAATTTCTCCGGCAAACCAATCCGGGCTTGCAACTCTTGGGAATTCCATTTCAACAGAAACCCCCTCGTTAAGTTTAGATTTAATTTTGAAATTTCCACCCCATCTATAAACAGTGTTTTTTGCGTGATGAATACCTAATCCAGAGCCAGACTCGATCCCGGCTTTTCCGTGGCTAAAACCGAGTTCTCCTACGTAGGGAAGTAAGGTTTCTGGAATTCCCTTTCCATTGTCCCTTATCGTAATTAATACTCGATTATGAGTTCCGCTTAAACTTACAGAAATTTCGCCTTTATCATTATTCAATGCTTCTACCGAGTTGTTAAGCAAATTTGAAATAATACGACTTAGTTCGGAATCATTGCCAAGAATAAATGTTCCGAATGAGTTATTTAGATCTGCTTCTATCTTTATATCTATTTTCTCTCTATACTGAATTCGTTTTTCAGAAACGATTCTGTCTATCAATGTAGGTAGCAAGATAACAGACGTTCCTTCCAGAATATGTGCAGTATCCTTTTTGAGGTCGGCAAAAGTCGTAAACGAGTGGGTATTTTTTTTTAGCAGATCGTTTGCGATGTCATTAATCCGTTGAGTGGCATTTTTAACAAGTTGTCTTTTTTCCGCCGTCATATCTTGAAATGTAGATACCGCTAAATTTAGTGCGGTCAAAGGAGACCTAATGTCGTGGGCGACTTGGCGTGAAATGTTTATGGTTAGGTCTTTAATCTTCTCGTTTAGTAGAATTCTTTGTCGATTCAGATGAAATAAATATAAAAATAGTACCATCTCCCCAAGTATAAAACTCAAGGTCGAAAACAAAAGATAGTTTGGAATTCTGAAGCTTAATTTAATTTCGATATCGCCGTCATTGCCAGATCTGTATACCGATTCAGATACCATAACTGAAGAATGGCAGGATCCTTTTCTAAAATTTACAAATTCTTCGCCTTTATAGGCACCGAATATGCAAATCACATTTTCGGAAGCAAGCAATGCGTTTAATTTTGTTGCTAAAGTTAACGTATCTGAATGGGCTATTTCATAGTAATTAGATCTAGTAAATTGCATCATTGAGTCTGCACTTGTTTGAACAAGATTGATCCGAATTAAACCGAGCGCTAAAAGAGTGGTAATCAACACGCCTAAACTGTAAACGAATTTTAGTTTTGTAAAAGTTTCATTCATATACTTCTTTATTTTGTAAATCATTTTGTGTTATTAATCACGTGCATTTGTAAATTGTGGAACTAGTTTCATAATTGTAAATAAAAAGATGGGGGAAATATGAGACGACTTAAGGTTTTATTTTTATTTGTACTTTCAACTTTTGGATTCAAAGGTTTAACTCAGTCTATTTACGAAAACGTTTTTTCTAAAAATATGACTGACGACACAGTAAAAATAAATTTGTATGAGAAAAGCACTCAAAAAAACTTAGCTTCTGGTAATTGGGCGTCTGGCGGCGGAAGAACAAAAACGTAGAAATCGTGGTTAAGATGCCGAATTTGAATATTTTCATTTTGGTGGAGTATTTACGAAAAATTTTAAAATTTTATCATATAAAGCAGTAATAGTCTTGACCGCATTATGTATAGGTGTGGTCAAATATGTGAACGCCATGAACGAAAATAAAACACTAAAAGTATGGTCCTCTCGAATTCCGTTTTCAATTGATACCATGGACTACGATGCTTTGGCTCACCATATTCATTTCCGGTCGGTATATTCCTCTTTGGTTTCTGACTATAAATTAGGTGAGATCCGAGGCGTTCTTGCGTCTAAATGGTGGTCAAATTCAGATAAGACATCCTGGTCGTTCAAAATTCGCGATGACATATTTTTTAGTGATGGACAAAAAGTTGGCGCTAGAGATGTGGCATTGAATCTTTGTAGAGTTGCATTTTTAATGAGTAAGACTAACTCCGCTTCGGGTCTCTTGGAAAATTTAAAGGGAATAGAGTCTATTTCTGCTGCTGATGAGCTTGTCGAAGGAATTTCGTTTAGTGGAGATATCGTTACTTTAGATTTCAAAATACCTGTTTTAGATGTATTGCAAAAAATTAGTTTTGGACTATATGCAATTGTAAGTTTGAAAAATTTCGATTCTAAAACCGGGGTATGGTTTAACAAAAGAGAAATAATTGGAAGTGGTCCATATTTTGTTGAGAAATGGACTGATTCAGAAGTCTCTTTAAGGTTAAGAACTGATTTCCCCAAAAATCTTCTTTTAAGTAAACCAATTAATCAGGTTGTATTTCGTCATTCTGCTGACGAAATTGTAAATTCAGATTTGATTGTTGATTTCGATGACTCGTTAGGCGTCGATAAATCCCATGAATTTTTTGGACCGGTTAAGTCTGCAATTAGATATGTTGAGTGTGAAGGGTGGAAGGATCCCGAAAGCATTTGCCACAGTGAAAAGGCGAGAAAGAATATTAGAGATGCTTTCTATAAATATTTGGATTCTATCAAATTTAAAACCATTAAATCTTTTTTTCCGTTAGCTGTTAAGGGTGTTTCAGAATTTGTTACCGGTGATGAGTCGTCGGTGAGTCTGAGCTTTCAACCAACGACGTTTTCAATATCTGCTGTTGCCAGTGCCTACAAGTCATTAGAAAATACAAATCAAGTGACTGCTCAGGAGGCATTTGAAAAGGCGATGAAATACTTTGCATCCCAAAGTGGATTGCAAGTTGATGTTGTAACTCCGGTTGCCCAGCTGCCAAAGTCTGCAAGCGTGGATTTCAGATTTCGAATGACAGCGATTTTAGTTGATTCCCCACATCACGATATTAGATTTATGGTTAATTCTTCCCAAGGAATTCGATTGCCAGATGCCTCAGGTGAGATAAAGAAATATATTTCTCAAGAGAACTTCTCAGCTCAAAATGTAAATAGATTACTATGGGATCAGGCAATAGTTTGGCCAATAAATCATATGGCGTTAGGCCTCTGGAAAAGAAAGAACTCTGTGTCCCTCGCCTCTTACAATCTTATTTTGCCTCCTTTAGATCTGCAATGGCTTGAATGGGAATGATCTACCTAAATCTAGCGCCCTTTAAATACAAAGCAATATTAAATTATCCTCAAAGTCCTATACAAAAAATTGATATTACCCAAACTACAAATTCTTATGGTTCTAAATATTATGAAGTTTATGGATGGATGAAGAGCGAGTTTAAGTTTCTAGGCATTGAGACTTCAAATCTCTATGGATCATGTGAAGCAACAGGTACTGATAAGTATTTCCAAATAGCTTTTTGGAAATGTATTTCCGAATTAGTTGAACGGTGGGCTTTTCATAACCTCCTTAAAAATAATAGTGTCGCTTTCGGAATGGATATCGATGCTACATCTACTGGGTTTGCAGCATTGCCTTGTTGGCCAAAGTCTGCGGCCAGAGAGATTGCATATTGTGAAGCAATAGAAAGATGGGCCATATCAATGTGGTGGCGAGGGCAGCTTAGTGCTTTTTTAGAAGTAAGTCCAAAATTAGATGGAGATATTGGTGTTGCGAAAATAAGCATTAGTGAAAATATTGGAAATGTCGTAATAGTTTTCAAAAAAAATGTTTCAGATGATAAAATTTTTTATATTTATGGATTTGCATATGGAAAGACTCTAAGGGGTGCGATAAGTAAAGCGTCAGTAGAATTATTTCGTAATGAAAAAGTTTTACTTCAAAATAATGCTGCCGAGGCTAAATCAGTAAGCGATATTAGGCTGAAATATTTTTCAACTGAAGAAGGATTTTTACATTTCTTTTCAAAAGTTGGATCTATTGGAAGAATTTTTAATAGTATTCCAAATCTCATTGTTGATAGCGAAGTTCCTGGCGAGTGGAGTCAGTTTGCGACAGTATGGAGATGCCTTTTGCCGGATACCAACTATAACTGGAATGATTTAAAGCACTTTATGTTCTGATTTGTGAAGGTCTAGACCTCTAGGTAAGTAACATAACAAAAGTAACAACTTTGGGTAACACGAAAGACACTATTTGCGCCTAAGTTGTTGATATTTTTCTCATTTAGAGACTTTCTTCCTTAAAAACTATGTATTCTTTATTGGAACCAATAGGTTAGGGCGATTCAGTTTGCGACAGGTACGAATATTGGATATTTAGATAGTCAGACACGCTAATTGAGGAGCTTAACATGAAAGCATTAACACTGATTATCACAATGATACTAGCGCAACAAGTGTTTGCTAATAACTCATGTTTTGATACTCAAGCTGTTAAAGACTTAATCGAAGCTTCAGAAGAACTTAACGAATGTTTCGCTAAAGATGTAAACAACTGCAAGTTTGATAAAATGACAGTTGAACAACAACGCGAAGTTAACAGCCAAAGATTGATCCCTTTCGATAGAACTAAAAGCAAATTAATGAACAACGCTACTGGTTTAGTTTCTGCTGATTTTGGCGGTGACACATTTTCTGGTTCTGGCCAAAAAATTTCTAGCTGCCATATTATCACTTCTGCTCACTTATTATATTCTAGCACTGAAGTTTCTGTAGATTCTGAAGATAAACCTGCTTTACGAAACTCTGATGAATTCGATGTAAACTTTCATTCAGGTCAAACTTGTGATTCAAGAATGTTCCAATCAAAAGTTGGCGCTCAAGTTTTCTTTAAAATGACTCAAGAAGGTAAAGACTTTACGTGCGGTCGTTATAACAATGCTGGAAAATGCATCGAAAGAAACTTCTTCGGTAAAAGCGATTTAGTAATTTTGAAATTAAAAAACTACAATAAAAGCGATAAAAACTTCTTCAAGCTTAAAACTACTCCTCTTGCAATTTCAAACACTGGCGACAGAGTTAACTGCTGGGGATACCCAGGTTACAACAGCCAAATCAAGCTTTCAAAAGAGACGTCTGACAAGTTGCTTTGGTTGCAAAAAGACGCAAAAATCTTCAACGGTAACTCAAATAAAGGTGTTCTAACTAACGCAATTGCTTATCCTGGTATGTCTGGTGGTGGTTGCTCAATGACTTCTGATCCTAAAGAATTAGTTGGTTTATTCGCAGAAAGAAATAGCGCTTCTGGTAGCGCTGCAGTTGAGGTTTCACCTAGAACAGCTGAACAAAACGGTGCTAATTACTTATCATCTTTCCAAAATTTAGCTGAAAGATATAAACAATCTACAGGTAAAGACATCGCTGATTTAGATAAAGAATGTGAGTAAAATGGAAGCCGTTGTAGTAGGGGCATCTGGATTGGTTGGAAGCACATTAGTAAACGATCTGATAAGACACCCTGAATTTACTAAAGTAGTATCAATTGGAAGAAAAACTGTAAAATCAAACTCCGAAAAGATCTCAAATATAATCATAAGTGACCTAAGCGAAATTTCAAGTATTGATCTGAAAATGGAAGATTCCGTATTTTTTTGCTGTTTGGGTTCCACAATAAAAAAGGCTGGAAACAAAGAAAACTTTCGAAAAGTTGACTTCCATGGTGTCGTGAGTTTTGCACGGCTAGCAAAAAAATCAAATGCATCAAAATTTATTTTAGTTTCTGCAAAAGGTGCTGACGTAAATTCTTCATTTTTTTATAATAGGACCAAAGGTGAGGCTGAACAGGCGATTATTGAAATGGGTTTAAATTCGACTACGATATTTAGGCCAGGGTTGCTGCTTGGCGATAGGAAAGAATTTAGATTTTTTGAATCGGTTTCCATTGGCATTATGAAGGGTTTGAAGTCAGTTATAAGTTATGATCGATTGCGCCCATTTGTTACTTCAGTGGAGAGTTTAGTTCGTGCAATTATCGACAATAGTTTAGTCAAGGAAACTGGATATAAAATAGTCGATTCAAGTGAAATTCTAGAATAAATTTATTTAAATTCCCTAATAAGCTTAAGTATTTACCGGCTTTTCCGATAAATTAAATACTATGAGCCACATGAAAATAATAACGTCACTGTTACTTTTATTCTTTAGTTTTAGTGCGAAGGCAAAAACAGATTGTATATTGTTGCAAAAAGATGTCGAGCTTCGCAAATATTCTTTTAAATGTAATGGCGAAACTGTGAATATTCATTGCGATATTAAAAACAAAAATGTGTGTTCGGTAAATATAAAAGAAAAACTTGAAAGCATGAGAATCTCAATCACTGACGACGAGCTCAATTCATTTAATCTATTTTCGACGGCTCAGCTAGCTTCAGTAGAATGTGATACTTCAAAAAAAGTATGCAAAATTGAAAAAGATGTATGCGACAAATATCAAGGGTTTTTCGAAAAAGCTAAAAGAGATATTCAAAAAAACTTGAGACCAAATTCAAGATGTAACGGAATCATCGGTGACTCTCTTTTGGGAGTTGCAAATTTATCAACGGAAATAGTATCTCAACCTGATTTCAAGAAAAATAGTTGTGAAACGAAATACGCGCTAGATATTCAAACATTAAAAAATAAAATTTCATTTTTTAATGAAATCGTAAATCAGCCTATTTTGGATCGCGAATCTTTTCTCTATGGATGTGTAAATTTTGAAAAAATTAGCGATTCCAAAATACATGATTCAATGGTTTTAGCTAAAGCTAAACAGTTAGATATTTTTAAAAATGGAATTCTTAATAAGATCGACTCAGCGGAGTACTTGGCTTCCACGGTCTGCGAATCTCGTTCCCCTTTGTTTTTTGAAAGTGGGAAGCTAAATGTTGATAATGTGATGTGTGCAGTTTTTGAAGAGTCCAGACTTGAAGTAGCGGATCTTTCAATTACATGCAATGGAAGCACGTCGAAAGTATCAAGTGGTGCAAGTTCTCGATTAAAATCTGCTGAAGAATCTGGGGCAAGGTTGGCAAAAGCAGATACAACGCCAATCGAACAAAAGCCGATGCCTGAAGCTATGGCTTCCCAGATTGGTAAGCCTGTCGGTTTAGCTCCGGCTTTAGCACAGGTTGATCAGATAGCTCCCGGTTCCGGTACAGCTCAAGGTTCCGTGTCTTCTGAATCGAACTTCGCGGCTGGCGCAGTTCGTAATACAATACCTTTGAATATTGCCTCTGAGGCCGGTAAAGCATTTGCGCCAGTTTATGAGAAACTTTCAGCTATTAGTAAATCAGCTGGCTATCCAAGTAAATCCATCCGTCCTGGAATTATTGGCAGTGGTTCGTCATCGCTTTCAAGCGCCACTGGCGTGGTCAGCGTAACGCGTAAACCCCGTTCGACATCTTCGGATGATTCATCTGGCTCTATCGCAGATATCGCTGGAACCGCTTCCGTCGCTACAACGTCTCCTGGTCTTGCAAAAGCAAGTGCTGGCAAAAGCACGGATGGTGGCGCTAAGGCTTCATTGGGCCGTACTGCTGTAAATACTGGCGAAGCTAATCCTGCTTTAGGTGGTCCACGATCTTTAGGTTTAAATAGTGTTGGTAGTGGCGGTTCAGGGGCAACTCGTAGTCCTTCAAACACTGATTATTCAGAAACAAACACAGGTACCGCGGCGATTGTTGAAAAAGTTCAGAAAAAAATTACGCAATTAAATTCGCCAGCGCAAATTGCATCCTTCTTTAAAGAAGAAGCTGCTAGTATTCCGAACTTACGTGAGCTTCTTTATTCAGATGCGACAAGTAGAATTTTAGCAAGCAAAGGCATTCGCGTTGTAAATCAAAGTGGTGATGAGTCTGGAGAGACCTTCGCTAAAGCGAAATATTTATACAGAGATGATGGGTCCAAATTTACGCCGCTTAAAATGGCTAAGAAAAATTAGTTTTTATGTTTTTGGGGGATAGTTAGAAATGATGAAAAGAAAATCGTTTTTATTAATCATCATTACCGTCTTTTGGATTTCCTATATAGTTTTATCTTTTGGGCAAACTTTGTACGCTACCTCTGAACAAAAAAATGATAACGACAATACAAGATTAAAACGGGTGGAGCATTTATTAGCAGTTGCCCAGACGCTTGTGATGACCGGAAACATAGAGGCGCTTAAGGATCATTTAGATGGCGCTGTCGATATTAGCCTTATTGACTATTACTGTATTAAGGACAAAGAAGAAGTCTTATTCGAATATTCGCCGAATGGAATTTCGGGCTGCGAAAAAACCCATGATCGTCGAATTGCATCCTACGGGACGCCTTTAAAATATAGAGACCAAATCGTAAAGCCTATAAAAATTGGAAGCAATATAGTTAGCGTAGGTTTTTCTACGGATTATTGGAATTACTTTTGGCAAGAGCAAAAAAATAACATCTACATCTTTATCAAAGACGTTTTCATCATCACTGCGTTCCTTGGCTTCCTGGTGTATCTGGTGATGAAGGACTTCTTGACCTTGGATCGCATGCTTCAAAAGGGTGCCAAGGGTGATATTTCTAAAATCAAAGCTCGTTCACGGGAAGCGCAGACGTTGATTGAATCTACCTATACTCTTGATAAAATGAACTCTGAAAAATCTGAAAAGATTCATCATCTTCAGAATACCGTTGGACTTGCCATCCATTCTGAAATTGATAGTCAGACTCCGCATCTGACGCAGATTCCGTGTGCGGTAATTCGTATCGATCTGAATGGCTATACTCAGATTTTCCTTCAGAAAAAAGAAGAACACATTGTTGGTGTCCTTAACGAATATTTTTCTGTCGCAAATGATTTAATTAATCGCTTCGATGGCGAGATTTATCAAATCATCGGGGATGAAATCGTTTTCGTTATGAAAAATCAAGATCCGCGATCGGCTTTGTTCTGTGTGCGCGCAATTTTTGAATGGGCCCAAGAACTGGATAAGAAAATTTTTGCTGAGCATAAACATCGCTTTCTTTTAAAAGCCTCTATTTCGTATGGTTCCCTGAGATTCGTTCGATTAAACAATGGCTATGCCTTTGCCGGCGTTCCATTGATTGAATCCGTACGCATGCTTGGTTGTGTGAGCGACAAATCAGAAAACACCCTGATCATTAAAAAAGAAGGTATGGAATCCACAATGCCTTATATGAACAATCCGTCCTCTAAAATAGTCGATCTAAAAGGCTTCGAAGATCAATCTGAAATATTAGAGATCAAAGAATTCGTGACTCTAAAGGATTTCTTTCGTCACGGTATGCTGGCGCCGTCCCAGTCAGCGCAAAAGGCTGCAATGCAGGGATTGACCTATTTCCGTGGCCAGCACGACATTTTAGCGGCCCTTCAAGTTTTGAATCAGTCTTTGTTTGAACACAAATGGGACGAGGTCGGTTTTCTAGTTCAACACTTAAAAGAACTCGAACTGGGAATTAAAAACGCTCCTATCGTGAATCAGCTTTTCCAAATTTTGTCGGACCATTTCCAGCTGATCACCGTAAAGTGCAAAGATTATCCTTTCTTGAACTCGCTCATCCTAATGACCAACACTTTAGTTCATCCCGAGCTATGGACGCAGCCATGGTCGAGCCTGATTAAAAGCTACCTTCTGTGTTCACAGCCGCGCATTGTCGCCAATGCTACCGAAGTCCTTTGTCGTTTTGGTTACGATTCTAAAGAAATGCAGGCTATTATTCTAAATTGGAAGGACAACAATCGCATTAATGCTAACTTCCTCTTAGCAGAAATGAAAAAATCGATTACTAAAGCAAACGTAAAAACGTTGATTGCTTGGATGGAATCCCCACAGGTTCTATTTCAGGCCAGCGCTTTATATGTCATTGAAGAGACTCTTCGCCACTATCACGAGCACGATCAGATTGTTTTTAAAACAAATAATCTACTAGCTAATTGTGTGAGCGTTTCTGATAAATTAAAATCATCGTCAAACCCGATGATCAAAGAAAGAATTGTAAAACTTCAAAACGTTTTAGTGCTTAAAGATTCGAATCAAAATGCTGCTTAATTTCGACTAAAAAAACCAAAAAAAAGGACACTTGATTGCCGAATTTATGCATATCAAGTGTCCCAAACCACCCAAGGAACCCCTTTGAGAACGGATTACCAAAAACCCGTGCTCGATAAGGGTTCTATCAAAATATGTTTACCAAATATATCGACTTATTTTTGTACAGAATTAACTGCAAAAGATTGTTAAAATACTGATTTTACTTATAATAGATCAAACAAAGGGTAATCGTGATCTATGTTAAATTTACAGGAACTAAGCTCAAAAATGTTCCCATAATAGCCGCTACGGCAAAACACTGGCCAACGAAATTTACGCAATATCAACTAGCTAGAGCCGATACACTGTCATATGAAATTTTTCGTCTGTGTAATTTTTAGGGGCCTTAGTTAACCTTTATTTCTAAAACTCCGGTTTCAGTTCCGCGAATAATTTTAAATTTAAAAGTATTCGCCGATTTCAGAGTCGCATACAAATTTACTGCACTTTCTGCGGAATCTATGAGGTCTTCGTTGAGTTGAAGTATAATATCTTCATTTTGGAACCCAAATTTTGTCCAAAAGCTGTCGTGTTGAATATCAGAAATTTTAATTCCTTCGATCGTTTCACCATCTTCTGCTTTTTGTGGAATTACATGCGCACTCATCATCACTTTAGTTAAATCGGAAAATTCATCATCAAGTGCAGCCCGAGTGATCGTTATCGAATTAAAAACTTTTAAATTTTTTGAAGGCAACGGCGCTGATGTTTCAGCAGTAGAAACTGTGATATCGGATTGACCAGTTTTTTCTTCGTAGAATTTTTTATAAGCGAAATATGCTCCCGTGCCTAAACACACCGCAATCGCGGCTATCAAAGGGATATCAATAAATCGTTTCTTTTTTTCCACCGGAATACTCCTTAGTCATTTGATAGCACAAATAAAAAAAGGGACGTTTTCACGTCCCTTTTTAGATCAGTTCATATTACATATTCAAGGCTTTAGCCAAATTCTTGTCAATTGCTTCCAAGAACGGCTCTGTATTTAAATACTTATCTGCTGGAACCTTATCACCGTAAATACATACAGCTAAATCCTTTGTCATCAATCCAGATTCTACTGTTTCGATACAAACTTTTTCTAAAGTATTTGCAAACTTGATTAGGTCTTGATTGTTATCTAATTTTCCACGATGAGCTAAGCCACGAGTCCATGCAAAGATAGACGCAATTGGATTAGTTGAAGTTGGTTTTCCTTGTTGATGCTGACGATAGTGACGAGTCACTGTTCCATGAGCGGCTTCGGATTCCATAGTTTTTCCATCCGGAGTGATTAACACTGAAGTCATTAAACCAAGCGAACCAAAACCTTGCGCAACTGTATCCGACTGAACGTCACCGTCGTAATTCTTGCACGCCCATACGTATCCGCCTTCCCATTTCATCGCGCTGGCAACCATGTCATCGATTAAGCGATGTTCATATGTGATACCCGCAGCTTCGAAGTCTTTTTTGAAATCTTTTTCGTAGATTTCTTGGAAGATGTCTTTGAAACGACCATCATATTTTTTCATGATTGTGTTTTTAGACGAGAAATATAGAGGCCATTTTTTACCAAGAGCCATATTAAAGCATGAGCGAGCAAAACCACGAATGGATTCATCCGTATTGTACATTGCCATCGCAACGCCATCACCTTTGAAAGTGTATACTTCGTGAGATTGTTTTTCACCGCCTTCTGGTTCGAAAGTGATTGTCAGTTTACCTTTGCCTTTGATTACTAAATCAGTAGCGCGATATTGATCGCCGAACGCGTGACGACCAATCACGATAGGCTTTGTCCACCCTGGAACTAAACGCGGGATATTTTTCATCAAGATTGGTTCACGGAAAACCGTACCATCAAGAATGTTACGGATTGTGCCGTTTGGCGATTTCCACATTTGTTTTAAATTGAATTCTTTTACACGAGCTTCATCCGGTGTAATAGTCGCGCATTTAATACCAACATTGTATTTTTTGATCGCTTCAGCAGCATCAACAGTAACTTGATCGTTAGTTTTATCACGGTACTCCATGCCCAAATCGAAATATTTAATATCGATTTCTAAATAAGGAGTTATCAATTTGTTCTTAATAAATGACCAGATAATGCGGGTCATTTCATCGCCGTCTAACTCAACAACAGGATTCGCTACTTTGATTTTTTTCATTTTTACCTCTATGGGACAAAATAGAATAAAAACCCTGTAAGGAAAAGCAGATCTCTTGAAGAAATGCCATTTGTCTAAACCGCGTCGAAACCGAAACCAAAATCTGACCTTGGCTCCAGACCTAAGTGTTGTGTATCTGCAACGATTACTGCCCAAAACAGGCGTTTACACCTAGGATGAGTGCATATGAAAAACACGTTACTTTTAATTACGACGCTTTTTTTAGGTTCCATAGCCCTAGCTAACAAAATCACCGAAAAAAATTGGCAGAAAAGTCCCGAAGTTATTGAGGTTCGCAAAATATACGAAGCTAACCAAAAACTGAAAAAAGGATGGAAAAAGCAGGATAAAGTTTGGAATTACTGCGAACCCTATGTGGACACTCAGCGCATTCTAATCACGGACAAAAAAGGTATTGCCAGAATTTATAGTAATTCGGGTGGTTCTGATGATTCCAGCGTGAACTGGGAATCCCATTATGATGAAAATGGAAAACTGCATTTTGTATTTATCACGGGCGGTGCCGCAAATGGAAGCAAGCTAGAACATCGAATTTATTTTCGAGCTAATGGGGATCGTTTTTGGGAATTTCAAAAGTATGTTGAAGGCCCCGGTTACACATTTCCCAATCCATGGCCACAAGATCAGCTAACAACAGACGCGATTGCCGCGTTCACCGCCGTGCACCCGTGTGCTAAATAAGCTATAAACTCCACGCAATTTTTTCTAAGGCTTCGACTTCTTCGGCCCAATACGAAAAGTTGCCAAAATCTGGAAACAGTTTTGGAAATGACGGATCTTCCCAGCGTTTAGCGATCCATCCCGCGTACATAATAATTCTTAGGCCACGCAAAGCTTCGATCCAATCCAATTGGTGAAACGGAAACTCGCGAAACATTTGATAGCCTTCAATGAAGGCGTCTTTTTCATCAGCCAGAGTTTCGTCATTGTAACTTAATAACATCCAGAAATCTTGAACAGCGGGTCCGTTACAGAAATCATCAAAGTCCACCAAGAAATAACTTTCCTGCATTTGCAGGATATTGCCTTTATGAGCATCGCCATGAATACGAATAAATTCCGACGGATCAAATCGATCATCAATAAAATTTAAGATATCTTCTGCGACAGAAAAGTAGCGACTTTTCAGTTCAGGAACTACCCAGTTTTCAAGATGAGTTAGCGTTGCCCAGCCGCCGTAATAGCTAGTATCCATGTAAGGACGATTGGGCGCTTTTGCTTTTGCACCGACGTTGTGCACGCGGGCAAACAACTGACCGATACGATTTAAATCCCCGAGGCTCAATTCCTGTGGCATGCGTCCGCGAAATTTGGGAAAGAACGCGACAGAAATCCCATTTGAGTCGATGAGCGTCGAATTATTTTGAAGCTTAATTGGATTTAACGATGGGATTTCCGCTTCGTTGAGTTCTTTTAGGAAACCATGTTCTTCCAAAATAGCATCAGGGGTCCAGCGTTCTGGACGATAAAACTTGGCGATAATGTTTTCTGAACCTTCAAGCTGAATATCAAATACGCGATTTTCATAAGAATTTAACTGCGTAAATAGCCCCGTAGGCTGAAAACCTGCATTTTCACAGGTTTTTAAGACGGATTCAGGATCTAGGTTAAAGAACGAAGAAATCATATTTTCATTTACAATTAAACGCCGAGTTTGTCATGATGTTTAGCTATGGAATGGATGGATTTTGAAAATAATCAGGTGCAAATTCAGCGCAAGATGCGCCGTAAAAGCCTGTCTATCTATTTATCACCACAAAAACCTATCATCGTGCGCACGGGTTTGATGACGCCCAAAAAAATCATTTATGAATTTTTATTGTCTAAAAAAGATTGGATTTTAAAAAATCTAGAAAAGTTCAAAGAATTGGATGAAAAATTTCCGCAGCGCCGTTTATTAGAAAAAGAAATTTTTCCATTTCTGGGAAAAAATCTGCATTTAAAAGTCAGCATAACGCCAAATAAGAAATTATTCATATCTAGAACTGACGCGAATATTTTATTGCATGTGCCGATGAATGAATGGAGCGCCCTCAGCCGCGCGCAAGACTATTCTGAACATCACGAAGTATTACGACAGTTTTATAAACGCGAATCAATTACGCATTTAACAGAACGCGTGCACGTTTTATCAAAAGAAATGAATTTGATTCCATCAAAATTAAGCTTCCGTGAACCCAAGGGCCGCTGGGGCAGCTGCTCATCAAAAGGTTCGATCAATTTAAATTGGCGCCTAATTTTGTTTAAACCCGAAGTTGTTGATTACGTCATTATTCACGAGCTTTGCCATTTACAACATTTGAATCACTCAAATGCCTTTTGGTCGTTAGTTGAAAAGCACTGCCCCAACTATCAAACCAGCGAACACGAACTCAAACACAACCAAATGTTGACGCAGTTTTTAGATAGATAGATTTTTGAGTATTATTCCAGAATCAGAAGTCTTTTGGACAGCGCCATCGATTTCATCACCTGCTTCTTTGCTGCAATGACCGTCTTCCGTAGTGCCAACTTCGATGCCATGCTGGGCGATTTCTTGAAGCTCTAGCTTACATAATTTAGCATTAGATTTTTTGATTTCCTCATCGCTGAAGGTCCTAAAGTACGAATCTTTTTGTCCCAGTATACTCATATCCAAAAACGCTTTACATGATTTCTTGGATGGATCTAGCTGAACGGATTTAATTACACGAGTGACTTGAGCTTCGCTTACACATGTTTGTACAGCCAAACCAGGAACGCTAGCGGCTGTAAATAAGGCGATAACTAAATACATCTTCATGCAAACCTCTTGATAAAGTTAATTGCGAATCTGATACCGAGTTCGTAGTCTTAAAAAGCCATTAAATCGATTTGGCCCAGGCAAAAGGAGCCCCTATCTGACAGGTGTTCGAAATAAAGACACCCTGGTCTGCAGAAAAAGGACTTCTTTAATTATGGTAGGCGGGAAAACCTAATTGGCGAAGTCCAGATTTAAAAAATTACTTCATATATTTGATATTAAAATTCTTTATTGTTTCTGTTTTGTTAGATTCAATATCCAGCGTTGTGGCTTTACCCATATCTGAGGGAAATAACGAAAATAAATAGTCTCCAGCCATCTCTACAGTCGCCTTGTCATCAATTGTAGTGTCAATAATACTTAACAAGTCATTCAGTCTGATGCGAGTAAATGATCGGCCTTGGAAGAAATCGTTATTGTACGCATTGTACAAATCATATTCTTTTACCACATTGGCTTTCGTAACGTTCCACTGTCCTTTGCGCAGATCTAAATGTGAATTTAAAATGTAGTTAAAGTTTTTCGTCTGTATTTTTGTTTTCAACGTTCCATTTTCAACATAATACATTCTGCGTTCTACATTTCCATTCATTGTCGAATAGAAATCGTAACTCTTTCTAAATATAATGTGTGGATCTTTAATTTTAGAATACTTTTCAACAACCCAATCATCTGTAGGGAGGGACGATATCGATTTTGTTGTTAAATCCATTAAACTAATTTTTCCACTTGAACGAATCATAACTAAATTTGGTGAGCCTGGTATAGGGGCTACCCAGCTCATTTCAGTTAACGTCACCGGTGTTTTGTCGGCGGCATCATATATTAATGCTTTTTGAATATTCGTATCCGCAATTGTTTTTTCAATATCAACCGCGACTACGTAGTCTGTTACAGTTCCAGTCGCAGGATCTGCATTGCCACGAATCGACAATACTAATTTTCCATTTCCAGCGATATCGCCCGCCTGAATAGTTCCCAGGGTGTCTACCACTGGGCCCGATATAAATTGTTTTACCAGTTTTCCTTGCTGATCAATTTTATAAATCAAAACAGATTGATGAGAATCATAAACAACCAGGTAGCCTTGTTTCCCATCATAACTTGCGCTGATCGGTGTACCCACAAATTTAGAGCTGGTCTTATTTGTGTCACCCGATAGCATCTGAACCGTCACATGACGGCGACTCATATCGATGAAGTAATTCGAGCCGCTATTGTAGATCAAGAAGTGATCTTCTTCGGGCTGTTCAACATCAAACAATCCCAAGTGCTGGGATGTTTCTAAATCGAAGTGATGAATTTTACGAATGGTTTTGTCAAACACGACGACTTTATCAGAATCATCATCCGTAGTGGACTGCAGTTTTGAATTCTTACTTAACGGGATGCCGATCAAGTTTTCAGCTTTGTAATCTGGCACTATATTGCCAGCGCCAGGATAACAGGCTGACAGAATAGTTGCTGTAGCTGCGGCTAAGATAAGTTTTGTTATTTGATTAAAAGCCATAAGCAGCTCCTAGAAAAAATGTCGGTCCGTTATTAATCAGGCCGCAGCATAG
>DDVI01000062.1 GCA_002345205.1 Bdellovibrionaceae bacterium UBA2316
GACACAATTTTTTTTACGTTACCTGAGTAGTGTTTTACCCGACAAAGGGACGCAGCCCCTGCCACCGTACGTCTTTGATTTTGTGATTCTGTTGCGATCGTTGCCGTTAGATCGGGGAACACGACTTTCAGTTTTTGCCACGTTTTTTCGTCTAACGATAATTCGTTACGATCTTGAACTAAAGTTTTTAAGAAGTTCCTTAGATAAATAATTTCGTCGGCTAAACGGCGGTCGCGGCTCGGCGTCGAGTAATTATCGAATTCTTCTTCCGACATACAGCGGTAGCTTACCGATTTGAGAAAGGCTTCGGATTCCTTAACCGCATCAATACGTTGTTGAATATCCGCGCAAATATTTTCAATCAGGCGGGTTGCCGTTTGTTGATTGCTTTCTTCGGTGCTTTGTAAAACCTTTTGTAGGTCGTATTTCCATTTACCCGGCTTGATGGCATACTGTTCTTCGCTGTAACCAGAAACTTGCCATACCGGAAGTTTTAACTCCGATTCTTTACGCCAGTAACGAACACCGGCATTACCTTTTGGGGTGGTGTTGCCTTCAAATACCCAGTCGCCATTTGGCCATGATTTACGTTCTTGTAAAAGAGGGCCAGAGTATGCGCCCACCGTTGAATTAAACACCAGATGTGGAATTCCTGTCGGGAAGATATTTTTAATTACCCAAGAATGATGATTTTTTTCTGTGGTTAATATGATTGAGCCAGGAACGATTGTTTCACGAGACACTTTCACTGGGTAGGTATCACCATGCATCGATTTAGTGCTTACTAAATTATAAACATAAATCAGAAAACTTCTAATTTTATCTTTTTCCGATTTAGCATCCCAACGAGTCATGTTGTTAGAAATTAATTTCTTACCACCACTGGGATCGTTCATTACGAAAGGAAGAGAGTTAAGGTAAGCAAAAATTACACGAGAGGAATACACAGTATCGGCGCAGTCCACACGAAGGCCCTGAAAAATATTAGCCGAACCGTCTTTGTTTTCTTTTTTTAAGAAAAAATCCTTACCCCAGTTCTTTTGAACCCAAACCGAAAATTCTTTTTCTTTTTCCGGACTCCACGAATTAGACGCCGTCCAAACACCAGCAAATGAACAGAAAGAGAACGAAATAGTTAGGATGGAAAAAAGAACAGAAAATGACATCGATATCCCCCGGGGTGCAGGCTGGGTTTGTAACTAATTTTTTTTGGAAAATGTATTAGTTTTTTTGGGGGGAGTATAAAAAGTATCTGGGTCAGGGAATGGGAAAAAAATGCCCATGCCGCACCAATTTTTGGAACATAGTCAGAGGCTATCTATTTGAAATTATTAGAAAATTTAAAAAAATAGCTGACTCTAAATCAAAGTAAAAAACGTTAGACAGGACGGGAACCGCGATCGCCGAACGGCTGCGGTCCACGGTTGACGGTTTGTAAGAGTCTGTTTTGGAAATCAGTCTTTGGTTAAACCGATTCCTCTTCTTTGTATTTCTGTTTCCCCATCGTGTGCTCCTGAACGATGGTTTCGCGGACTACCACAACCTTGATTTGACCAGGGTAATTGCATTCTTTTTCGATTTGGGCGGCGATTTTTAGACTTAATGATAAAGCTTCGCGGTCAGAGATTTTTTTGTTATTCACATAGACTCGACATTCGCGGCCGCCGGATAGGACGTAGCAGTCGGTGACACCCTCGAAGCTTCGTGCGATTTCTTGCAGTTCTGTGACTTTTTGAGCATACGTTTCAAGTGTTGATCTACGCGCGCCCGGTCGACCGCCGCTCATGGCGTCGGCGGCAATGACTAGGAATGCGTGGACAGAATTTGGAGTTTCGTCATAGTGATGGGCGCGCACGTTGTGGACAACTTCTGCCGATTCACCACGTTTAGCGATGAAATTCGCTCCGATGACGGCGTGGCCGCCGTCGACCGCATGATCCATCGATTTACCGATGTCATGCAAGACGCCGCTGCGTTTACCGACTTTAACGTCCATGCCTAGCTCGCTAGATAGCAATCCGCATAGCCAACCGACTTCGCCGCAGTGGAAGTATTGATTTTGGGTGAACGAGTAGCGGAAACGTAAGCTTCCCATCATTTGTTTCACTTCCGGGTGCATATTTTCCAGTTTCAATTCTTTAGCTATGGAATCGCCATCATGTTTAATTTGTTTGAACAATTCGTTCTTTTGGTTTGTGTACGTGCGATCGATGTACTCCAAAGTGATCGTCTTCTTTTCCTTTAATAGACGTTCGAGTACGCGACGAGTGAGTTCGCGGCGTACGGGATCGAAGCCGGCGACACCGATCATGTCATTTTCCGGTTCAACGATGATATCACAGCCAGTCAGTTCTTGAATTTTAGTTAAGTTCTTTTTGTCGGCGTCTACTAACCAGTTACGGTGATAGTTTTCTGGGAAGTAAACGGGCGCAATACCACGTTCTGCGCAGTACGGGCGTGCAAAGCGATCCAAAGCAATATCTAATAAACGTTTAGCAATCACTTCTTGCTGTTCTTTTACATCTAACTCATAAAATTCAGCGTCGCGCAGGATGATACGTTTGATGTCGCTGATAAATTCATCAGCAATGCCGCGTTTTACATCATCGGCATTCAAATTTAATTTTGAACAGAGCTCAACAACCATTTTCTTTTGTTCGGCTTTGATCATCTTTTTGAAATCTTGGTGAAACAATTGTTTCTTTTTTATTTCTAATTCTTTCTGACGAATTTCATTGTGCTTTTTATCTTGAGTGCTCTTTAGTGCCGAAAAGTTTTCGTCGTGACGGGCTTTGCGCTCTTCATATTCAGCCTCGAGGTCTGTGACTTGAAGTTCGATCTTTAACAAATCAGGCTCTGATTTAGTCCAAAGTTCCATTTCAATTTCAGTCAATTTTTCATTGCGTTCAATTTCTTTGATTTCAGCCAGTTCTTTCGCTTCGTCCACCATTTCGGCGGCTTCAGTTTCGGCTTGTTTTAAATAAATGCGGCTGCCCCATTTGTAAAAGGCAAAACCTAAAATGGCTCCGATGAAAAGGCCAACGACAGAGTAAGTCAGTATATTGAGTAACATAGGAATAATTTATGCGCCTAACACTTGGATTGTCCAGCACTTTAAGCTAAGTTAGTATCATAACATGAACGCTGAAACTCTTATGTCGATTATTCAGAATGAGGTGACGTTTAAGTACTTCACCGCCAGTGGCCCGGGGGGGCAGAACCTGCAAAAAAACAAGACGGGTGTGCAGCTTTTTTGGAACATCGACGAATCCAATATTCCCTTTGAAAACAAAGAAAAAATACGCCGAGTCAATAAGACGACGAAAGAGGGCTTTCTTGTTCAGTTTAAATCTCAGACCGAACGGTCTTTAGATATGAACAAAAAGAATGCACTTTATAAGCTCGAACTTTTAATAGCGCAGTCGCTCTATGTTCCTAAGGTTCGCAAGGCCACAAAACCGACGCGGTCCTCAGTTAAGAAACGTCTTAAAACTAAAAATGAACACAAAGACCGCAAGGCGTCCCGTAGGAATAATAAAGTATCAGATTGGTGAGGACGTATGTTTTACGTACTTCACAACCGCTACGGCTAAAAGCGTAAATACGATCGCGATATAACCCACAGTTTGGTAATGATACATATATCCCGTGACGTTATCACGGATAATTATATAACCCGCAAGTGATGAACCGAGTGCTGAGCTTAACGACTGAACAGAGCTGACAAGACTCATGTACGAACCTCGACGTTCTGGTGTTGGGGCGCCAGAAATAAGGGCCATTGCGGGAATCATGCGCATACTCATGCTGACAAAAAACAAGCTGGATATTGTTAAAATCAAGGGGACAGATGTAGGACCTAGATGAGTTAACAAATAGATCGGTAGGATCGAAAGGATCGCTCCGAAAATAAATATTTTATGCTTACCAATGCGATCAGAAAACCGCCCAATCATCGGTGCGCTAATAATTGAAGTTAAACCGCCGCAAAGATAAATCAACGGTAAGTTAGCCTCAGGTAAACCCGCATTGGCAACTAGAGTCGGACTGATAAATGGGATGACGGTAAACTGTCCAAGAAATAGAAAAATCATGAATACTAAACCCATGGCTAAATTGCGACTGCTCATCACTTCTAACAACGGTTCTAAGATGGCGCTGTTTTTACCACGTTCCAAAACGGCACGGGGAGGAACGTATTTGAAGATAAAGAAATATAATCCAAGGCTAATGCATCCCAAGAAAATAAACGGCGCATGCCAGTTAAATTTCATCGCAAGGTAGATAGAAAACGGTACGCCTAAAATGCTCGCGAGTGAAAATGAGGTGGACGTCCACCCCATCGCGGTGCCGCGCTTTTCATACGAGAAATTATCGGAAACAATCGAAAGCGTAATGGAATTCAGTACACCACCAAATGTTCCCGCAAGTGATCGAGCTATCAGTAAAAAGTAAAAGTTGGGTGAGAAGGCGCAAAACAAAGTACTAATGGCAAAACCGGTGAAAAAGAAAATTAACAGACGTTTACGTTCGAAGCGATCCATAAAGAATGAACTGACGAAGCCCGAAATACCGGCAAATAATGTATACGACGCGACTAAGAAACTAAATTCCTGTGCTGAAATCGAGAAGATTCGAATTAGCTGTGGTCCCAGAGGCATCATAATCATAAAATCGACAATATGAGCAAATTGAATAGCCGCGATAATGAATAGAAGGAATTTTTCTTGTCGTGAAAACATATACGAAATACCATTGTAAGCAGAAAAGGAAGGACTGTCATTATGAAAGCTCTTAAGAAGTGGTTGTTATCGATATTAATTTTTATGGGTATCGTTTTGATGGCGTCTGTTTATTTAGTTTACTATTCCTATTTCCATTCACGGACGGTGGTTGGTCCAGTCAGTGGCGTGAAGCAATTACTTGAAAACACGGCGTTCGTAGCGGGTTCTGCAGACCCTTCATCTAAAATCTATTCCTTTGCCGTTGGGGTTAAAGATAATAAAACTCACGAGATCGTAACGGGCTCGTCAGAGGATCGGCAATGGGGCGTGGTAAAAGATGGTCAATGCGTTGAAGCTATTTTCTTCCCGTATCCGCCATGGAACCTTCAAAAAACGGGGACTTATTTCAATGTACGCGTACAAAAACTTTATGACAATTGTGATGTCGTTCCAAAAGAATAACTCTGTAGTCGCTATTCTGGCCGGCTTTCTGATGTTGTCTGCGTGTCAGACGACTCTCGAGCAGGCTGACCATCAAGCGACAGTGGAAAAAAAATCGTTCGCTCGTCCAATTGTTATTGCTCATCGGGGAGCCAGCGGTTATTTGCCGGAGCATACTTTAGAGGCCTATATTCGCGGGATGGAGCTTGGTGCGGATTTCGTTGAGCCTGATTTAGTGATGACGAAAGACGGTGTCTTGGTGGCTCGTCATGAAAATGAAATTTCAGAAACGACGAATGTCGCCGAGGTTTTTCCAAAAAGAAAAACAACAAAAACGATAGACGATGTAAAAGTAGCGGGCTGGTTTGTTGAGGATTTTACATTAGCTGAAATTAAAAAATTGAAAGCGAAACAGCGTTTAGCGTTCCGTCCGCAAATGGATCAGCAACCCTTTTTAGTGCCAACGTTAGCGGAAATTATCGATGCCGTAGATCAGTACAATGAAAAAACTGGTAAAAAAATTGGGATCGTGCCTGAAATAAAACACTCGTCGTATTTCCGATCTATTAACATCAATATGGAAAAAGCTTTGTTGTCTCTGTTAGTAGAAAAAAAGTGGGATAAAAAGCTGGATCAAGTCTATATTCAATCCTTTGAAGTCAGTAATCTGAAAGAATTAGCTGCCCTATCAAAATATCATTTGGTGCAGCTTTTAGGTGATCCTGCCGAATCGCCGTATGATTTAAAAGGCCGAAAAACCTATCGAGACATGGTCACGTTGGATGGCTTAAAGGAAATCAGAAAGTACGCGCGCGTTTTGGGGCCTTACAAAAAGTACCTAGTGGATGAAAATGCGAAAACTGAGACGACGATGGTGCCTAATGACGTGATGAAAAATGCCAAGCTCTTGGATTTTAAAGTTATCCCGTACACTTTCCGAAACGAGTCCTTCTTTGTGATGAAACCACTAACTGACCCAGTTAAGGAATATGAGTTTTTTTACAAGATTGGGGTGGACGGGGTATTCAGTGATTTTCCCGATACAGCGGTCAAAGCGCTTAAAATCACTAATGAAACAATAAATTAACCAGTTTGGTTCCGCCATTGTCTTAAGTTAAGAGTTTTGACTAAGGCAATTCATGACAATTATTAAAGACATGACGGAACAGCGATATAAGGAAATAACGGAATCATCGTTTACGCCCTTCAAGTTGCGCCAAGACTGGACGCAAAAGATTAAGGATGGCAAATCCACAGTTCAGCTGTTTATCACGAAAAATTTCGACCTAAACATTAACGAGTATCATTTGCTAGTCGGTATAGCGAAAGATACGAACTATCTAATTTTTAATTATCTTTGTGAGCAGCCGCCCACGTTTGTGGTTAGCGATATCTGCCACATCATTGTTAATAATATTCAAAATCATGGGAATAATACGTACCTAGTGAATCAATATTTAAATGCCAGTGGTTACAAAAATATCGAGCATATTGTGATGGATATTTTTACGCAGGAAATGGGTAATAAAATTGGTCAGAACTATTTAACGGACACGGCGATTCTATTTAATGATTATTCATATTTAATTCAGAAAGCCTTAACAGACATTCAGTTCACTTTAAACTCTATCGACTTAAAAGATGAAAAAGAGCAAACCTTTTTCTTTTTTATGTTGTCTGTTGAGGAGTCCATTAAAAAATTGAATCAAGAATTTATGTTTTTGTATTTTTGCTTTTACAAAATGTCGGATGAAACTCGTGTGAACAAGATTCACTGGGCCCCGACCTTGAGTGGGTTACGTAGAGGGTATTTTCAACGTATCGACCACCATATTAATGCTTTAAAAGTCTCGTTAGCAAACCAAAAAGAAATGGACACATCCTCGGATGTCGTTGATTCTGTATCCATTCAATTAGAACATCTATTAAAAAACCTAGAACTCTTTCAAAAGAAAGAAGCGTATTTGGGTTTATCTTTTCTACCGACTAAAAGCTCACTTGAAGCTGGCGAATAGCATTATCGATGAACTGTTGGTAAGGAACTACCACTGTATAGATACCAGTTTTCTTGCATTGAGCATCGCCACGGCTCGTGATTCCCCAAATGTAGTAGGCGCCATTCAATAACAAAAACGCAGGTCCGCCAGAGTCGCCGCTGCAGGTCCCGCGGCCGATCGTTTGATCAAGCACGGCTTCTGTTTGTGAATATCGTGGGTTTGATAACACAGTGAATGTTTCGCGTAATACGCCCGAACCTGTTTGAGTCGTTCCATCATCTAAGCCAAAACCCGCTAGCAATGTAAATGCGGACGGTGCCAGGTAGTAAGCATTCTTAAGTACATTTACTGGTGTGTAGCCGGATGGAGCTTGGCCTTGAAATTTGATGACCGCTATATCGCCAGTGTTTTTATCTGCGTTACTTTTACCCCAAAGTGGACTTACAACAGCTCCGACAACGGGTACCGCATTTGATGAATTGGCACTCTTTAAAGACGTTGAAAACACTACGTACATCGAACGGGGGTTTGGCGGAATACAATGAGCAGCTGTCAGGACAATGTTTTTATCAATCAATGTGCCTGTGCAGCTACCAAAGCGTGGAACAACTAAACCAACAACATGTTGAGCCGTTTTTAAACCAGAGGTAACCAAGTTGCCGCCAATAATGCGTGCCTCTTGCGAAGACGACGCAAGATCATCACGTTCTCGTTTGTCCGGAGAACATTGGATCAGTGATACGCTTAGTAAGGAAAGGAAAATAATTTTTTTCAAGTCGACTCCTGTCTAAAAAGTAGACGCTTTTATAGATAGGGAGTGTCTTGAAAACAAATATATTCTTTTATGGTCCGATATAAGAAGTCGATATAGTAAAAAATTCAAGAGTTGGTATGTGATGAAAAAACGATAGAGCAAATCGCTTTATCGTTTTTAAATGCCTTCGGGGTTATAAAGACTTGATGATTTCAGCGATCAATCGGATGTGTTCAAGTGGATGTTTGCCCACGTGTTCCACCATTAATTTTTTGGGAGCATCTGTTTTTGAAATTCCTTCAAAGGTAAGTAAGCGATCCATAGCATTGCAGCTAGAAACTATAATGGACAATGAGTCTAATTGAGTCTCTCTTAACTTTTTAGGAAAGCCGGAACCGTCAATGCATTCTTCGTGCTCGTTAATAATCTTCAAAACCTGTGGATCAAAGTGCATCGTATTTTTCAACTTTTCAATTCCAGCATGGGGATGATTTTTATAGGTCACTAAGTCGCCTGCGGCCAATGCCGTTAATGGCTGCTGAAAATTAATTGGCGATTCATGTAATCCGATATCATGTAGTAATGAGCCTAACGTTAAAAAATGATTTGCTTTCGGGTCTGTCATTTTTAATTTCTGACTTAACGCCACAGCCATAGTGCCGACAGTCACACCGTGATGAGCTAAATTTTTATCCGTATTTTCAATTTTCAACACGGAGAGTGCCGCAGGTGCATTTTGAGTTAAAAATTCAACGTATTTACTGGTCGCGGCTTTAGTCGCTTCGTAGGCGTGCTTGTCTTCGGGGCGCTCGAAAACTTCCTCTACGTGAGACTGCTGATCGCCTTGAATAATTTCGGCCCGTGTTTGCATGTCTTTTTGAGAGGTTTGATCGTAGGCCGACTCAATGTTGATCTTTAGATAATTGCGATAGTGAGGTTCATCATCGTTTAGAATATAAAGATTCTTTAACTTTTTTTCTTTAAGGCGTTTCAATCGCGCACCTTCAAAACTGTCGCCTCGACGAAGGTAATGGACCATTTTGTCTGCAATCTTAACGTAAACATCGAACGTAATTTTTTGGTCGCCTCGTAGGGTACTCACTCGGATAGAGGTATGGTTCATATTTGCCCTTTTACTTGTTGTCCTTCATCCGAGTTTTGTTAGACTTAGAGAATGACTTTAGATGAATCAATTTTAAAAGAATTTGTACTGGAATCCAAATCTTTAATTTCGGAAAGTCTAGCCATTCTTGAGGAAGTAGAATCCGACCCTAGTCAGGTCAAGAAACTTGAAGTGTATGGAAACAGCGTCGATCGTATCATGGGGGGCGCAAAAAATTTGGCTTTGATGGCCGAGCCCACTCATCCTATTCATTTTGTTGGCGACTACTGTGCGCTGTGCAAAGCTGTTGGCTACAAATCTTCTCAGATTGTAGGGAATCCAGATTTCTTGATGATTTGTGTTGCGCTATTGCTAGATGCCACAGAAACACTAAGCGAAATGGTAGATAAATTAGTATCGACGACAAAGTTAGAAGCGACTAAATTGAGCAAAACGTTTTTAGATCGTTTGCAGTGGGTGTCTAGTCAGTTTGGTAAAGACATTCGTGAAACGGTCGGTGCTAAAGCTAGCGGCGAGAAAAGTTTCGGTCAAAGTGAAATTGATGAGCTTCTAAAGAAACTAGGTATCTGACAGTTCGTTCAAGCACCACTTGGCGATTTCTTTTAATTCTTCGTGTTCTAAATAGAGTCGAACATCATCAGCAAGGGTTTGAAGTTTTAAATTAGCAATTACAATCAAGGCATTTCGCTTTAGGCCACGCTGTCCCGAGCGCACCAGGGGTGTTCCATTCAGTAGTTTTAACAGCTGTTTGCCGGAACTATTCAATACCAGTCGTAATTCGCTAACAAGTCCTTCCTCGTTCGATTGAATCAACTGATTCTGATAGGGCTCAGAGCGTTTTAGAATTTTTTGATTCCACGGGCAGACAGTCTGGCAAATGTCGCAGCCAAAAAAAAGTCCCTTAAATTTAGAGGCTAATTCTAAAGGCGGATTAGCTTTGGACTCAATCGTCCAATAGGAAATGCATTTTTTTGCGTTGATTGTTTTGTCGTTGCCGATAGCTGAAGTGGGGCACTCATCGATACATCGAGTGCATTTGCCACAAAAATCGGGAAGTGGATCTAAAGCTTCAGATTGGCTCAAGTCAACGGATGTAACAATATTGCCCAATAGGAAAAGTGATCCTTCTTTAGGATGAATCAAGCACGAATTGCGACCAATCCAACCTAGACGATTTTGATAGGAAAAATCTCGCTCCATAATCGGAAACGAATCGGTCGACGCCATAAAAAAATCATTCGGGTGTAATTCGTTGAGACGCGCGACGATGGATTCCAATTTTTGGCGTAACCAAAAATGATAATCAGAATCTTGCGCATAGAGAGCTGTCTTTAGATGTTTCAAAGGGAAACTTGTTGGCTCCTGAAGGGCGCGATAAGGGTGAGCCAGACTAATGATGGAGGTCGCCGAAGATTGAATATTTTTAAGATCGCGCTTAATTTCTAGATGACGTTTTAAGTAATCCATTTCGCCATGAAAATTATTTTCTATCCATTGGATGTACCGATCCCAGCTGAGCGGAGTCGTGATGGCGCTATAGCCATAATGCGAAAAACCAAGTTCTGTAATTAAATCTGCGACGTCAGCCAAGGGATTCATTCGTGGTTGAATATTAAAGGTTTAGCGACGTATAATCAATTCAAATGAGCAAAGAAGTAGCAACTAAGCTGGCTCAAGTGGATAGTTATCCGCTGGCCATAGAGATAATTCAAAAACTAGCCGATGTCGGCCATACCTCGTATTTTGCAGGCGGCTGTGTGCGCGATGCTCTGCTGGGAATTCGGCCAAAAGATATCGATATCGCAACGACGGCTCATCCTGACGAAGTCGAACGCCTTTTTAGTCAAACGGTTGCAGTAGGAAAAAAATTTGGAATCATCATCGTTGTTGAAGGTAAACATAATATAGAAGTCGCAACATTTCGCAAAGAAAGCGACTACCGTGATGGTCGTCGTCCGGAACATATAGAATATTCGGGCCCGGAAGAAGATTCTATTCGACGGGATTTCACTGTGAATTCTTTATTTTATGATCCGTTGAAAAAGGAAGTCATCGATTTTCAAAATGGCACTGCAGATTTACTTCAAAAAAAACTTCGCTGCGTCGGCGATCCTGATCGGCGTTTCAGCGAAGATTACTTGCGCATTCTGCGCTGCTTTCGATTCTCATTAGTGCTGAATTTTCAGATTGAACCAGCTACCTTGCAGTCAGCATTAAAACATCGTGATGGTTTAAAACAGATATCCCAAGAACGTAAGCGGGACGAACTACTGAAAACGGCTTTGAACTTAAGTCACCCTTGGTCATTGGTGTGTGAGTTTGCGACTCAGAAACTTTGGAATGCCTATGGCTTGCCAAACGAAATTTTAGATTACAAAGACTACCTTTTTCAATCCAAGATAGAAAATGAAACCGAGCTGTTAGTGAAGCTTTTATGGGAATTAGACGCGCGATTGGATTCCAAAATTTGGTTAAAAGAATTCAAGTGTTCTACAGACGTGCGACACGCGGTAATCAGGGCATTGGATTTCAAGAAAAATATTTTAGACATTTTGAATTGGTCCGAAGAGGACACGCATTACTTTAGTTACAAACATGATTTGCGTTTGGTTGTCGACTTGTTAAAAATAGAGATGGCGTCGCCATTTTATAAGTCATCATCTAAATCAGCAGAACTGAAGCAAAAACTAGAGACTTTGAAAAAACTAATGTCCTATTATTCAGGTGCGAACATCAAGCCGGTAGTTACGGGCGAGGATTTAAAGTCGCGGTTTCAAGGTGCTGAACTTGGACGTGTTCTAGATCTGTTGTTTCGCAAACAACTTGTTTTAAAGTGGACGCGAACTGAAGAGGCATTAGGTTGGCTAGACTCTAACGAAAATAAAGGGTAAGAATTCATGTATCATTTTCCATCGACTTGGCGCCGTTTGATTGCTCACTTTATTGATCAAGCCTACGTAACTATTCTGCAAGCTCCCGTATGGATTAAGATCAGTATGGATTATATTGATCACAATGAACTTCGTATTCATTGGTCCCACTTGGTCTATATGCTGCTAGTGAGTTTTTTATATGAAACATTGTCGTTATATTTTTTCTCGACAACGTTAGGTAAATGGCAGTGGAGTTTGAAAGTTATAAGTCGTGAAAAGGTCGGCGAAGACGATTCGTTACGTTTGGACCAATCGGTTTTACGAGTTTTAGTTTCGCGTTTAAGTTTCTTTTTTGGCTGGTCTATTTTTGCTTTGGCATTTTTAAAAGTAAATCGTACGCATTTAGCCGATTGGGTTGCTGACACGCAAGTCGTGGGGTTTAAAGAGCGTAGCCTTCCTCGGGTACGATGGATCTTGGCCATTGGCTTTGCCTTTCTTACGGTGAGCGAGTCGCTTAAGACGGCGGCGATGACATTGCAATCGGCGCAATGGATAAAACCCTACATTTACTACGACAGTAAAGCACTGCGCGGATTCTTAGATGATTTAGAATATCGTTTGGAATATCAGCAGGACGACGAAGACTAGCGATCGTCTACGCCGAAACCATCAGTTCGTTTATAGTTCTTCAAATAATCGCCCAGTTTTTTAGTACTTTCTGGAGTTAGTTTGGAGAATTGTAACCCGCCTAGGTGATGTCCCCAGTAGTGGCCTTCAATAGGGGCGATCCATTTAAGTTCGGCTTTGATCATACCCATTTTAGGTCCAAAACCATCCGAGTTAAACTCGACTAAGACTTCTTTATGCTGATTCAACATGCTGGGAGTAGTTTCGAAACCGATTCCGCCTAGGCAACAATTGCGAAGTTTAGCCTTAGTAATGATTTTGCCCGTAGTATCGTAAATATTTATACGTCCGGTAACGATCGTTCTAATTTTTTGAGTATCTCGTATTTTTAAAATTTTGGTCGGATCCAAATTTAGGTCTTTAGTTAGTAAGCTATCGAAATGGTCTTGTGCTAAATTTGTATCGACCCCACCTAAAAGTGATTCACTTTCGAAGGTGCCATTGTCTACAACCGGGCGAGTAACTTCACGAGCCACGCGTGTGGTTTCGACGTCCAGACGTTTGATAAGGCTTTCAACGATAGCTATCCGAGTTTGAAGATTGTCTTTATCTGTCATCAAATCTTCGGTGGGTGTCAGTTGTTGGGGAGCCGGAGAAATAATAACGGTCGCATCCTGATTAAATAAGGCTTGTTGGACTTCTTTATTCAAACTAAAAATTTCATTTTTCTCGGCCAAAATTTCAGTTTCAAATAGGGTACGTATGAACTTACCCGTATCCGCATACGAGTGCGACGGGTAGTAACGTTGCATAACTTGGCGTAGAGCTACTTGGAATTCATTTGCCGTTTGATAACGTTCGGCGGGGTTTATACGAAGCGCTTTTAAGATAACCATGTCCAAATCTATAGGGATCTGATCATTATACGCAGACGGCGCAACTGAATTTTCACGGATGCCCGTTACGTTGTCATTTGTTTTTTTAACTACCGCTTTTTGATCGTAGTAACGAATCAAAGTTAATAGTTCCCAAGCAACAATACCTAAAGAAAAAATATCTGAACGGCAGTCGACGACTTCACCCCGGGTTTGTTCGGGTGACAGATAAGCGGCTTTGCCTTTGATTGTGCCCACTCGGGTTTTTTCATCGATGTTGGTGTTGGCTTTAGCAATACCAAAATCAATTACTTTTAAGTTGCCATCATACGATACGATTAAATTTTGCGGAGATACATCGCGGTGAATAGTTTTAGCTTCTTCACCGGTCACAGCATTGATAAATGTATGAGCGTAATCTAACCCGGCAGCCGCCTGGATGACCAAACTAAGTACTACAGGAATTGGTAATTGTTGGTTTTTTTTCTGGACCTTGTTTGTTAAATCTCTAAGGTTTTTACCGTTTAAGAATTCCATTGCGATGAACGGTTGGTCGTCGACTTTTCCAAAGTCATGGAGTTGAACCGTGTTTGGATGACAGAAACCCATTAAAACTTGGATTTCGTTTTGGAACATACTAAGGAACATCGGTTGGTTAGAAAAGTGAGGAAGAAGACGTTTAATAACTAGTAAACGACCATTTCCCATATACGAGTTGGGTCTGGCCAAAAAAACTTCAGCCATTCCTCCTTCAGCAAGTTTTTTCAATAGGATATAATTCCCAAAGCTTTCAAACTTGGTTGTTTCCGCTGTTTTTAATTTTTGATTTTCACTCATAGCTTTTTTCCCATATCAGTGGCTTCTTTCAATATCTTAGCATCTTTTTTTTCTCGCATATGATTTTCTGTTTTTGTCGTTTTTTTTTACATCTAAAATTTCGCCGAAATTGACTTAAGTTTTTACTAAATCAGAAGGTTTTTTACAAAATAGTGTAAAGAATTTTAGAGCCTGAAGCCGGATGTCATTTCACGATAGTTTCGTAAGTGTTTCATTTTGGTATAGGGGGGGCTATTGCAGTCCTAAATTACATCGCGGATCTCTGATGTTTAAGAATTAATAACTATTTAATGACTTTAGATAGGGATAAAACAGTATTTAGATCTAAGGGAATTTGTGAGGCCAAAACTTTTTCTTTTAGTTCTGCTAGAGCGCTGGTGCCTGTGCGTTTATTGTCGTCTCGGGTAAGGGCTGTCATACTTTGAAATTCATACGCGATACGTAAAATTCTTGGTAATTGTTTGATGGTCGCAGAAATATGATTCGGGAAACCCGAACCGTCCATGTTTTCTCGGTGCTCGATGATAGTATCAGAAACAAGGGGGGGTAACGGAACCTTTTTGCTTTTGATCATCAGGACAGATTTTTCCGGATAACTGTAATAGGTAGTTAGTTGTTCCTGAGATAACGTAGAGATATTTGTTTGTAGTTCATAGTTGTCGACGTAGCTAAGCCCAATGTTGTGGAGTAGGCCGGCAAGAGCAAGGGATTCGATCTGCTCAGGACCTAAATTTAAAATATGCCCAAACATAGCCGCAAATACCGACAAATTGATGGCTTCATTGTAAAATGTGCGTTCTTGCCCAGTAAAACGAAGAACTTTAGCAAAGGCTTCCGATGGACTGTGGGGCTTTAGCAAGTCATATTCTTGAACTATTTCACGGCAACGATCGTAAATAATTCGGCCGCCTTTAAAATCCGTTCCTTCTTGATTGAAGAATTCCGACATAATTTCAAAGATTAGTTTTTTTGATTTCAGCGAACGCTCGGTTTCCGCGATGGGGTTCTCTTTATTGCTTAACGTCTGTGCGGTTCGTGCATACTCAAGGAATTTCTTTTTCTCAGTTTTTTGGTTCTTCCGACTTTC
>DDVI01000065.1:0-2846 GCA_002345205.1 Bdellovibrionaceae bacterium UBA2316
TTTTCATCTTTGACCTCCATGTTGGCTATCAGACTATGGGTATTTCGATTCGTTTGCCAACAGGTGAGATGGATCGCTTACCGATCATCACTACGAAAAGCAGAAAAAAGGTAATTTTACTTGGCGAAGCTAACCTAGAGCCAAACTCAAAACGCATTTCAATTTCGTTTAGTAAACTTCGATTTGAAAACGAGACCTCGATCTGGTCTCTAAAAGGTAATGTTATTGATCTTGCAGGAATACCCGGTATTGAAGGAAAGATTTATAGTAACGAAGACAAATACTTCCTCGCCCAGCTTCTATCATCAACTTCGGCAGGAGCGGTTGATGCCAGCATCGCCAGAAACGAAAATCTTTTAGGAAACCAAACCGAGGAAAAATCGCTAGATACAATAAGCAAAAAGGCTTTGGTATCCGCTCTTGGAAAAACAACAGAACTATTCGCGGAAAAACTTAAACGTTCCCCCGAGTATTCGATTGCAAATGGGCCAATTGAAATTCGAGTTCTAATTACAGACGTAGTTAAAAGTATTGATTAACAATGATAAAACATTTCAACCCAAAAAAAAAAGGAGATACAATGGAAGAATCTACTAACCAAATCAATGAAACCAAAAAAAGCGTGGTAAAGAAGAAACAGGTTTTGAAGAAACTTGACCCGGAAACGTCCCGCCTTCTTCACGCAATTAAAGATAAAATTAACAAGAAAGCATTCGGTCGTAAAATTAAAGATTATGAAATCATTGCAAAGGGGATTTCTTTGATTGCTGCCGCCGACATTCAAGAGCTTCAAGAAAGAACATACAGCGAAAAAGACCGTTTGGGTCTTGCTCACGATAACTATCAGAAGGTGAACGGAAAAATAACTTTAGAACAATTCATCGGAAAACTTTTAAAAGGCGAAATTACACTTCGCGCCGAATCCCATCCCAAAACCCATAAAGAGGCGTAGGTCATTTTCGTTTTGTTTTTAAATCCAAGGAGGATATTATGGAAGTCGTTCAGACCGACTCGCTATTTGAAAATTTAAGAGGACTAATAAGACCAGAGGATTTATCCCGGAAAACAGGCTTTGCCGTAAAAACAATTTATAATTGGAATTACGAATCCAAAGCCTCCGATGATATACCTCGGGATCTTTTTGTAAATTTCAGAGGAAAATTATTCATAAGGGCAGACGTATTTAAGGGTTGGGTGTCAGCAAAAAATCCCGCAATAAATTGGGAAATTTTTGACTAGCACTTCTAAAACCTGGAGGTATGCATATGTCGATAAAAAAAATTACGACTAAAAATAAAGAAATAAAGTGGGAAGTCTATTTAAGATTGGACGGACGTGGATCATCCCGAGTTCGTCGAAGGTTCGATAAAAAGATAGAGGCTGAAAACTTTGTAAAGGAATTCCACAAAGAGCAACTTGATAGAATTCAAAACCCGACTCAATCGGGAAGTCTACTTTCAAGACTGTTTAAAGACGAAGCGGAATATTGGTTTACTTCGGCTCGAGTTAAATTTTCAAGTGGTCATTTGATCCGAATGGAAAGTATCTATCGGGATATTTTGCCCAAATACGGTCATTTAACGATCGATAAATTTACTCCAGAATTTCTGACCAGGTATCAAAGTCAGGAAAAAGCTAGAGGCTTGGAAAATTCTACGATCAATAGAAATATCCAAATTTTTACATCCGTTTTGAACCACTCTGCCAAACACCGTCGAATCCCTTACAACCCATGCTTTGGCCATTCGAAATTAAAGGAAGACCAATACGAAATGATGTATTGGGAGAAGTCAGAGGCTGTGAGCTTTTTAAAGTTCGCCGACAAAAAGTATCCAAAAGGTCATCCCGACCGCTGGGTTTTTGTTGTTTACTTGACTGCTCTTAACACAGCGTTAAGGGCTGGAGAAATCTGGGGACTTAAGCCGATGGATATTTCCGAGGATGGATTAAAAATCACAATTCGCCGGCAATATAATCGAGTCACCTTGGTTTACGCCATCACTAAAGGAAATAAGATTCGCGTTGTTCCCTGCAACCCAGAATTGAGAAATGAACTAAAGGATTTAATCTCATCAAGAAAGATTACCTTGGATGAACCGCTTTTTATGAATCAAAACAGAAAGCCAATCAGTCACGATAACTTTATAAAACGAGAATTTGCTCAAGACCTAAAAGAATGGACTAAAGAGAGTCAGGGTAAGAAAATCAGATTCCACGACTTACGACATACAGCTACGACATTATTTATTTCAGCAGGAATAGATATTAAAACTGTAAAAGAGATCTGCGGACATTCTGATATTTCAACGACTATGAACTATGTTCACATGGTTGCAGGAAGCGTAGAAAATGTAGCAAAAACTTTTTCAATTTCCCTATCAAGAGAGGAGGCGGTTTCACGAGAAGTTCCTAAGATTTCCTAAAGTGGTGGCACATCGGTGGCACATCGGAGGATTTTGGGATTTTATTTGGAAACCAAATTTAGGTGCAACTCTTTGTTTTCATTGAGGAAAACTTGGAGCGGGAGACGGGGCTCAAACCCGCGACCTATGCCTTGGCAAAGTGTTTTCAGTATTTTTGCGTTCTTCGCGATTTCGCATATTTACAAGCAAATTCAACAACATAAAGCCTAAACACGCTTACCTAGATTTCCCTCACTTTACCCCCTTTTTTAATGGTGGTGGACCATAGGTGGACCATGACTCGACAATTTTTTGAAGATTGCGAGTCACTGACAATCCCCGAAAACATCCCCTTACAAACGGGGATATTTTTAGAAATCAAATTTAGGACTGACTGTGAAAACAAGGACTTAGAAGAGGGCTTCGTCAGGGTCCGTTGCTGAC
>DDVI01000065.1:3139-6808 GCA_002345205.1 Bdellovibrionaceae bacterium UBA2316
GTCAGCAACGGACCCTGACGAAGCAACAACAAATTTTACAAGGAGGACAAATGCAAACAGCATTTTCATATTTAGGAATTAAAGAATTTAAGAAAATAAACAAACCAAAATCAAAACTAAAAACCACTTCGCGTGACTTGGAAATTATATATTTTATTTTAGAAATGAAATTTTCCAATATTCATTTGATACATCAAAAGTTTTTCTCAACTACCCGATTCGGCTTAAAAAGTTGCTCACTCGATTATACAAGACAACGTCTTGGCGAACTCGTTAGATATGGCCTGATCGAAAAAGTTGATACATTTCTTAAAACCGGTTTATATCAAACAACTCAAAAGGGCTATTTTTTACTTTGCAATTCTAACCTACAAAGACCAATCCCTAAACCAAGCTTCGGCGTCGACATCAGAACGTTCGATCACGATTTAAAAGTTTCCAATATTAGAGTTGAGCTTGAACAATACGATAAGGCAATAAATTGGATCAGCGAGAGATCCCTTTGCGAAGATGAAAAGTATCGCTTGTTATTCACAAACGAATTCAGACCCGACGCAATCTACACATGTCCTAATGGTTCAAAAGTTGCTTTCGAACTTGAGCTTTCTAGAAAATCGAAAGATCGATATAAACAAAAGCTGAATCGCTATATTCAAGCTATGACTAGTCCAACCGAAGACTGCCGTATTTTTGAAAAAGTACACTACGTATTTAAAGATTTAAAATTGCTTGAGTACGTAAAATCCGAAACTCAGCTTTATCAACCGCTTTTCAATTTCTCACTTGAATCTGAATATTTAACTAAAATGGAGAACCTATAAATGGATTTTTTAAATTCGTTATCAAATAAAAAGGAACAAATTGAATCCAACAAAGTTACTCTTGGTAAGGTCTCGGGCAGTATCTGGAGAAAAGAAGAACTAACGGAGGGTCAGTTAAATCATCATGTTCACGTCGTTGGCGCATCTGGTTTCGGAAAGACAGTATTGCTATCCCATATAATAAAACAAAGAATAGCACAGGGAAAAGGATTACTTTTTATTGATTTAAAGTCTGATATGGAAACAATCCTAAAGTTTGCAAAATACGCAGCCGAGGCCGACCGCACCCAAGACATTCAAATTTTTTCATTAGCGGATAGAAAACTTTCAACGTCCTATAATTTACTTTCCGATGGTACGGCCACACAGCTACGGGACAGAATCGTTCAAAGTCTAAACTGGTCCGAGGAATACTATAAAAATCAGGCAAGTAGCTTTCTTTTAAAATTACTAATCTTACTTTGCTGGCTTAGGGATAACAAAAACACAAAGTTTAACATCGGCACTATACTTCACTGCTCGTCTTCCGCCCAAAATATTGTTGAGTTCGGAAATCAGGTTCCATTAAGTGAAATTAAAATTAAATCAATAGCACAAGGGTTATTTGATTTTCTAAAAGAAAAAGAACATTTTAATTCCCTCCAAGGTCTAAGGACTCAGCTAGAAAGTATAGCCCTATCCGATTTTGGTGATCTAATTTGCACAAATGATGAGGGAATTAATCTTTTTGACTCCTACAAGAATTCAAAAATCGTTTTTCTATTTTTAGATTCACGTAGGTACGGGGAAACCGCAAAGACCATTGGCAAATTCATAATTCAAGATTTAAAATCAGCCTCAGCAAAAGTGGACGCCGAACTTAAGCTAAATGAACGAAAACATTTTTCAGTAATAATTGACGAGTTTGCAGATTTAGCCACCGAGGATTTTATAGGTTTCCTAGACCGGGCAAGATCATCAAAAATGTCGATTGTTGTTGCTCACCAGGAAATTTGCGATTTACAGCGCATTAGCCCTGAGTTTGCCGGCCGACTGATGGGAAACACCTCTACCCTTTATGCGTTCTTACAGAAGCGTCCTGAGAGCGCAGAGATTATCTCCGGAATGGCTGGAACTCGCCGAGCCTGGAAGAAAACTATCCAGTCCGAAAGAGTCTGGCTTTTTGATGTTCCAAGTGGCAAAAACTCATTGCGTGAGGTGGAGGAATTTGTAATTCATCCAAATCTTATTAAATCACTTCGCGTCGGTAAATGCGTCTGCGTTAAGAAGTATCCTAAGGCTAGAGCTTATTTGGTGGATGTGAATCCACAGTGAAAACAAGGTGATTCGAGTCGGTAAACTAGTTACAATTATAAGGAATAAAAATGGGAAATTTTAAAAAGAACTTTGCAAAATGGAAGACTGAAACTGGCGAACATGGCCCTAGAGCCATGACTCGTTTCGTGATTATGCAATTTGTTGAGGGACTTCAATCCGTAGCCCCGGACAGGTATATATTCAAAGGTGGAAATTTGCTTTGGCATTATATTAAAACCCCAAGATCAACAGTTGATGTCGATTTTGCGACCAATAATGAGCTTGAGGTCGAACAAGCATTAAAAGACTTTGCTAGTGTTCAAACGGATGGTTGCAAGTTCATGGTTAAAACCTATAATGCTGTTGAATCAAATGAGAAGTCAGGGCTCGCGGTTCAAATGGAATTCATCACAGAAGAAGGATCAACAAACCCTTTTGGGATCGATGTTGTCTTTGCTGTTAAAACCGACAGCAAAAGAATCAAGCTTGCCAACGCGCAGGTAACAGCAGCAAGCCTTGAAAATATCATCGTCGATAAAGTCGCTGCTTGCCATCGCTTTGCCGGAGGCAACACGCGAATGAAGGATTTTGACGATCTTTACAGAATTGCAAAGGCCAATCAAAAAGTTGATGCTAAATTGATCCAAAAACTTGCTAACGAGCGAAATATTGAACTGTCCCTTGACCATAGGTGGATCAATAACCAGGTGAAAGAGGCCTGGGCTGAGTACACCCAGAAGAAGGTCTATAAAGACGCTACAGATCTTCCAAAAGATATATCCCAAATTATTGATACCACTAATGATTATCTAATGAGTGTTACTAAACTTGCTAAATAGTATATTTTTAGCTAAAATAGTAACATGAAGAAAAAAGCCAAAAACACCGTATTACTGTCTGGGGTATATAAGCACGCAGAGCTAGAGCAATTCTTTGGATCTAAAATGGCGGTCAAACGTGCTGTGGCGGCTGGTAAAATCGATAAAATTTCGAGAGCTTTTTACGCCACTCCTGATGTTCCATCGAATCGGGCTTTTTATTCCGTCATCAAAAAGTTCTATACGGGAGCTGTGATTTCAAAGCGGACTCTGCTTTATCATTATAAGCTCACCACAGATCAACCGTCCTCAATTGATATCGATGTCGATACGGGTTCAAAGCTTCGCAACGATACCGATCTTATCAGCGTTTACCGCACCAAAAAGATCTTCAGCACGACATCATTGGAAATCAACTCAGTAAAACTAAAAGGCTACTCTGTTGAGCGCGCCTTGTTTGAAGTTCTGCATTTTGAAAAGAAACCTGGTCAGCTCACTTCTGAAGTCATTCACAATTTTTTAGCTAACCACAAGTATGAACCTGCCACCATTCACAAGATCGCTCAGAAATTCGGTAAGCGCGGGCTTGAACTTGCTAGCCTTATCCAAATTTTAGCAGGGAATAAAAAATAGTGCCAGAGCATGAAACCCTTGATAGGAAGCTAAAAGAAGACTTAGCATTATTACACTTAGCAGGTATTTCCAACAGAACAATGGCGTTAGTGTCTAAAAGA
>DDVI01000093.1 GCA_002345205.1 Bdellovibrionaceae bacterium UBA2316
TAATAATAAATTGATTTTGGGTGAGTTGAGTACTGATTTCAATGAAATCGCCCGGCATCGAAAGTTCTTCTTTGTTTAAGTTTCGCTTTTCTATAATCGCATCATAAGCATTGTTGAGAAGGTTGAGTAGCACTTGCGAAATTTGGACCGCTCGGCAGTGGATGGAGGCGTCCACGACAAAGTTCTTTTTTATATCGATATTTGAGTTTTTAAATCGGCTTTCGCATATAAATAATGTTTCTTCAATAATTTGTTTTGAAGAAATTCTGTCAAAAGGATCGCGCGAGCCCTCGCGAGCAAATGATCTTAGACCTTTTATTATTTTTGTAATTCTTAATGTCATGAGATCAATCTTGGTTGTTAATTTGTCAAAGTCAGCACGAAGTCCTTCGTCTAAAGAGGCGCTCAGTCGAGTTATTTGTCGCGTTGATCCCTGAATAATTGTGAGTGGATTATTGATTTCATGAGCAATTCCCGACGACATTTCGCCCAAGGAGGCCATCTTGGACGATTCAATGAGTTAAATTTTTTGTTCCGCCAGTTTGCGTTCGTTATTTCTTTTTTCGTCTATGTCTAGACTTAAAATCATGACCTTTTTTTCTTGTAGTTTTTTAAAAATTACCCAGAATGTCTTTCTTCCTTTCGCTGTTTGAAGATCCGTTTCAAACTCTTCCTGCATGGCGGGCGAGGCTTCAAACTCGGTGATTCTTTGAACTAACGATTGATTGATGTTATGCCGTCCTAACGTATCATCCTTTTTTAGAGGAACGCCTTCCCCCATCAAATTTATCAATTTTTTATTCATGTACAAATATCGTCCATTTTTAATGAGGGAAATGGCTCCAGGAAAACCCTCTAGAATCTGAATCATATCTTCCTGGCGATTATAAATTTCAAAATAGAATAATTCGGTTTTTCTTTGTAATGCATTGATGAAAAAGAAAAAGATAACTCCAGCCAGAATAAAAATAGTCTGACCAGAAAGAGTGGATTGATTCATAAAACTAGACGCGCATAACGAAATCAGAATCGGCGAGCAAAAGACTAAGAAGTTACGCTTGGAAATTCCTATATTGAACAATGAGGATGCTATTAGGCCAGTTGCTAAAAAGTAGACAAATTGATCCCAAAAGTTCGTGTCTGTGTTCAAAAATGCCGGAATACCGATCAGTATTGACCAAAACAGGCCTGTTAAACCGATCAGAAACGTAAAGTAGAGGCTTTCGCGCTTTAGGTCAGAATCAGAAATAGATTCGTAGTTTTGTTTGGAAACGCGTTTGTAGAAACGAAATCGCGCTATAAAAAGAATTAAAAACAAAACATAAATCGCAATGTGATAGGGAGTCAGAATAGATGTGACTAATGTTGTAGCAATAATAAGGATAGCAAGAACGGCATTGGTCCAAGTAGATGGTCCTAGGCGATCTATCAGATAACGGTGGATGTATCTTTGGTATTTAATACTGTTCATGCGCTACGTATTTTGTCCGGTATTTCAGGACATTATTGTTCCTTTTTAGGTAAAAACTATTCATAATAGATGGGTATGTCAACTCGCGCTAAAAATGGAATCAAAATAGCAGTCGTCGCCCCGGGTTTTTCACCTTCGCTAGAGGTGCAGAAACGGTTCAAGGAATTTTCATCTCAACATCCTGGTTTTAATTTTAATTTCCCGGCGCGTTTGATTCAAAAAAATCCCTTATTCGCTAATGACGAGGTTAAGCGGGCGGAATTTTTAGTCAGCGCCTTAAAAGACGATGCGAATGATGTCGTGTGGTGCCTTCGCGGTGGGTATGGCTCACTGCCGTTACTAAAATACTTAAAATATATGACTAAACCTAAGAAACCAAAGGTTTTGGTGGGGCTCAGTGATATCACCTCTCTGCATTTGTTTGTGAATGAATTTTGGGGCTGGCCCTCGGTCCATGGTTCAAACTTGGATCGATGGATTTCTGATCAGATTCCTAAACCTGTTCTCAGTGAGCTTGTCGGCATTTTGACCGAGGAAACCGAGCAAACTATATATAAAAATATCAAGCCAGTTAATGATTTAGCAAAGAAAGTTAAATCAATTAGATCCCAAATGACTGGTGGAAACCTGGTGACCTTAACTAGTCATTTAGGAACTCCTTTTCAAACTAGCTTTAAAAATCGATTTTTATTTCTAGAAGATATTGGGGAGCGAGCGTACCGAATTGACCGTTGTTTGACACAGCTGAGTCTTTCAGGGGTGCTTCGCGGTTGTCAGGGTGTGTTTATTGGACAGTTTACTTCGTGCAACGAGCCTAATGGAAAAAAACTTTGGCCTTGGGTTGTGCGTGAGTGGGCTAAGGATCTTGGGATTCCTGTCTATAGTGGAGTTCCTAGTGGGCACGAAAAAGCGCAGTGGCCTTTGAGTTTTGGGACACCGACTGAGTTGAAAAAAGTTAATGACCGCTGGCATTTAATCATCGAAAATAAGAAATAGCGGAAAATATGAAATATTCAGTTTTAGAAAAAACATTAATTAAAAATATTGAAGACAATATCAAAGACGTGACACCGGGAGTGCTTGTTCGAGCCTATCAAAATGGACGTTTGGTCTGTGATGTGGGTGTGGGTTCTACATATGCCTATTACGATATTGCAAGTTTAACCAAAATTATTTTCACGGTTCAGGCCATGATGCATGCGTTTGAGGAAGGTAAATGGACAGTGGATGCCACGGTTCATCAATTTTTAAGCTGGTTTCCTCACAAGGAAACGAAAATTACCGAGTTATTAAATCACTCATCAGGATTAGAATGGTGGAAACCGTTCTATAAAGAATTGAATTTGAACGATAGTTGGCAAAAACGTCGTGAAGATCTTAAAAAGATGATCGTCAGTCTTCCGTTAACGCCGTCTGAAGCGAGTGTTTACAGCGATGTCGGCTTTTTAGTTTTAGGATTTGTGTTAGAAGAATTTTACAAAATGGATTTAGTTAGTTTGTGGAATAAAATTAAAGATCAATATTATCCAGGAACGACTCTTGAGTTTCATCCGCGCAATCAAACTACGATCCGCGCTAGCTTATTTGCACCAACGGAAGAATGCCCTTGGAGAAAAAAGTTACTTCAAGGCGAGGTTCACGATGAAAATACTTGGGCATTGGGCGGTGTATCTACGCACGCGGGATTGTTTGGTAGTATTGACGATTTAGGATGGTATTCGCTTCATTTGCGTTCTCAGTTGATGGGGATCGCGCGGTATTTTATCAAACAAAAAACAACGCAGTTATTTACGAAACGATCGCGCCCTGAAGGCAAGGGGGATTGGGCTCTTGGTTTTATGTTGCCGACGCCTGGGTCAGCCAGCTGTGGTGGGTATTTTTCGTTGAATTCAATTGGTCACACGGGATTTACAGGAACGTCAATATGGTATGATCCGAAAGCAGATCTGTCGGTTGTTATTCTAAGCAATCGCCTGGTGTATGGGCGAGAAATAAATCGGTTTGTTCAATTGCGTCCGCAAATTCACAACTGGATCGTTGAAGGCCTAAGAAAATCATCTTTAGGTTAAAATAGAGGGGGATGTATGGAACTAAAGCCCGGTAGTCATATTTATTTGATGGGGATATGTGGTACCGCAATGGCGTCACTGGCGGGAATTTTAAAAGATAAGGGTTTCCAAGTATCTGGTTCTGATTCAAATCCGTATCCGCCGATGTCGACTCAACTAGAAAGTTTGGGGATTAAAATTAAAACGCCGTATCAGGCGCAGAATCTAAATCCAAAACCGGATTTTGTAGTTGTTGGGAATGTGATTTCCGCAGGTAATCCAGAAGCGGTTGAGCTAATGAAGCTTGGGATTCCGTACTCGTCATTGCCTAAGGCGCTGGGTGAATTGATTTTAAAAAATCACGATACGATTTGTATTTCAGGAACACACGGTAAGACGACGACCACTTCGATGATGTCATGGGTTTTGGAATCAGCGAATAAGAAGCCGGGTTTCTTAATTGGTGGTATTCCTAAAAATTTCAATCACAGTTTCCGTAACCCCGAAAAAGAATCTCCTTATTTTGTTATTGAGGGGGATGAGTACGACACTGCTTTTTTTGATAAGGTTCCAAAGTTTGTTCACTATCGCCCGAAGCACGTGATTCTAACAAGTATTGAGTTTGATCATGCGGATATTTACAAAGACCTTGATGATGTGAAAGCAGCATTTCGTAAACTGTTAAAATTAATTCCTCACGACGGAACTTTGATTTATCATGAAAAAGAAAAAAATATTAAAGACATTCTTGGTGATTCAGGAACTAACAGAATTTACAGCTATGGTTTTGAAACCGTCGCTAATGAACACCACGCGCGCTGTGAAGTGCTTAAAGTGACAGAGAAAGAAACGGAATTTAAGGTATACTTTAAAGATCAAGTCCTAGGGCCATATCAATTGCATCAACCGGGCGATTATAATGTGTTGAATGCGACGGCGGTGGCTCTGCAGGCACATTTGCTAGGTGTCCCAAGCACAATAATTCAGATTGCGCTTAACGGATTCCAGGGCGTTAAACGCCGCCAAGAAATCTTAGGCGAGCCTGGCGGACGTTTGGTGATCGAGGATTTTGCTCATCATCCAACAGCGGTGGTGGAAACGCTAAAGGGAATTAAAAAGAAGTATCCAACAAAAAAAATGATCGCGATTTTTGAGCCAAGATCAGCAACCAGTCGTCGTAAAGTCTTTCAAAAAGATTACGCAGCGGCGTTTCAATCGGCCGAAAAAGTTCACTTAATGCAAGCGTTCGACACCTCTAAAATCGCTGAAAATGATCGTTTCTCGGTGGACGAGTTAATCGAAGATCTAAATAAAACAAAGTCACAACCGTGGGCGGTAGCGCACTCAAGCGTTGAGTCCATCGTAAAGCAAGTTCATCAAGAATCTAAAGCGGGTGATTTAATTGTTATCATGAGTAATGGTGGTTTTGACGGGATCTACGAAAAGCTGATGACCGCTTTGAAGTAGAATTCGGGCTTGAGCTGAAAACCTCGTTCGTTTTCGGAGGCATCGAACCGCCGCCGAAACGGCTATTTAACAATATACTCTTTCCACTTATTAATTTGCTGAGTTGTTAACGAAGCATAGCAGACCGTTCCTTCTGTAGCCGCTTCTTTGCGCGCAATGCGCGTATCACGATCCAAATCAAAGATTTTGTATTCCGCGGCTTTAGGGAAGTAGAGTTGAACACTTTTTTGCATTTCTAGAACAGAATCCGCCATTAATTCTTTAAGTAGATCCATTCCTTGGCCGGTTAATGCACTTACGAAAACGCGCGGGTAGTGTTTAACTTTGAATTTTCTATCAGGGCTGGCCACGTCGAATTTGTTAAAGACATGTATGATTTTCTTGTCCTGCCATTTGAATTCTTCGATTAGACCTTCGACGACTTCGATTTGTCGTTCCATGTTGGGTGATGATAAATCAACCACGTGAAGTAAAACATCGGCTTCAGCAGACTCTTCAAGTGTCGCTTTAAAGGCTTCAATTAACTGAACGGGAAGCTTGCGGATAAATCCAACCGTATCGGTGACGACCGCTGGTGGGCCATCACGTAAAAAGATTTTTCGAGTTGTTGGATCTAGGGTCGCAAAGACCTGGTTCTTTGCTAAAACTTGCGCGCCCGTAAGGCGATTTAAAATCGAGCTTTTGCCTGAGTTCGTGTAGCCAATTAAAGCAAAACTTGGAATTTCATGTCGGCGGCGAGAGGCTCTATGTTGAGAGCGGTTCTTGCTGACAGAATCCAATTTCTTTTTGATGATGGAAACGCGTTCGCGGATACGGCGACGATCGTTTTCTAGCGCGGATTCGCCGGGACCTCTGGTTCCGATACCACCCCCTTGACGTGATAACGACCCCATCCAGGCATCAACCATGCGAGGCATTTGATCTAACAACATCGCTAGCTCGACCTGAAGTTTTCCTTCAAATGTTTGAGCTCGCTGAGCGAAAATATCTAAAATAATTTGATTTCTATCTAGTACTTTGACGCCCATGGCTTGCTCTAAATTTCGCGATTGAACGCCGGACAAGATATGGTCGACAACCACCAGTTCCGCTTGAAATTCGGCTGCTAGTTCTTTAATTTCTTGAACCTTTCCAGTGCCAATTAATGTGGCTGGATTCCAAGAAGGCAAGATCTGCGTAATAGACGCAACGACTGACCCACCAGCTGCAGAGACAAGCTCTTCCAGTTCTAACAAGTTTTCTTTTACTTCTATAAGTGAGTCTGATTTAAGGCCGACACCGATTACAATCGTTTTTTCGTTATTGAAAATTCTAGATTTTTGAAACGTATCTATGGATATGCCCCTTTTTAACCCGGTTTCAGAGACTAAAGTCGATCAATCTCCTAAATTAAGAGTAAACCGTTGTACTTGAAAAACAAAGATTTTTTTCGGTTAATAGGCGAGAAAATGCATAAAATATATTTATACACCAAATAAAGGTATCGATTTAGGAAATTTTCGAATGCGGTGAAAACGGTGGGTATGGTGACTGGGTGGTCTTTTCCCGGGTTTCCATGCGGTAACTGTTGCCTTCGAATGTACGTGGAGTGGGTGACGGTTTGAAGTTCAAAACGGCTTCGATCCATTGGGCGCAGTATAGCGGAGCTTGCTCGAATATTAAATGTTCGCCGTCTTTAATGTTCAACCAGCTGGCTTTTTTATCCTCAGGTAGACGTGACCAAATTTCATAATACAGTGATTTAGGAACTAAAGTGTCGTGCTCAACAGTGATCAGGTGAACAGACTGCTGAGGAAGTTCATGGAAATACTCGAACGCATTGAAAGGCATAATGCCTTCAGTAAGATCCATAGATACGCGGCGAATAGTAGAGTCAGGGATATGTTTTGAAAATCTAAAGTTCATGTAGTCGCGAATCATTTTTTGATAGCTATCGCCGATAACACTCATTCCCGGTTTGAATAAGTTTAGATTTTTCAGAAAACCCATCTGTCCCGCCCATAAACGCTGAATCGGGAATGCTAAATCTAGGCGGATAATATAAGGGAGAAATAAAATCAATTTGCCGATTAATTCTGGAAATAGGGTCGCCATCCGTATGGCGACGCCGCCACCGTAAGAAAAACCCAATAGATGAAAATTAGATTTGATTTTAAGAGAGTCCCAAACTTCCTTAAGAGCATAGGCTTGCTCGTCGACAGAAATTTTAAAATTAAGATCTTTGCCTGTGTTTAAGCGAATATCTTCGTCTAAAGCTTTTCCTTGTCCGATTAAATCAACAAAAAGGGTAGAGTGTTTTCCGTTCAGGTATGATTTTACGGTTGCCCATGAGTCGATGGAATCGGCGAGTCCGTTAAGGAAAACAACGACTTCTGTATTTTCTTTGTAATCCAGCTCATAATAAACAGTTCGATTTTGGCTGGTTGTGAAAAAAGACTTTTTTACCATTCGTTAAACGCTTCACCTTAAAGTTAATGCTTCGGAGTATCGATCCGAGCTAGCCAGTTAGTGATTTGCGGCCACACATTCTTTTGTGCACGTGAACCTAATATCGATCCAATATGCCCACCCTGCGATGTGATGGATTCGAAATCTACGTCCTTATCTAGATGATAGTTTTGGACTGTGGAATTGAAAAGAACTATGTGGTCATCAGAAGCTGCGATATTTAAAACAGGACTTTGGAGTTGCTTTAATGACAGTGTTTTGCCGTGTAAATGCATTTCACCTTTGATAAGCGCGTTTTTTCTATAGAGTTCGTCAATCAATGTAATAAAGCAGCGGCCTGGAAATGAAACATTGTCTTGGCTCCAAACTTCAAGCGCCCAAAAGTTTTTCATGAACTCAGGGTTATTCATTTCTTTCATTAGTTTTTCAAGTTTATGCCAAGGCAGCATTGGTTTTAGCATTTGAAAGGATGTTTGCAGTACCCACCACGGCATATGACCATAGGCTTTGGTTACGCTTTCAGGTCGAAAATGGTTTTGCTTAACCCATAAACCCAATTTTCCGCCGTGTTCAAAATCAATTGGCGCTGTCAATAGCATCAATCCGTTTACACGATCGCCAAATAGCAGCGTGTAGATGGTGGCTAATGTTCCACCTAAGCAGTGACCTAAAATATTAACCTTATCTGTTTTTGCATCCGCTGTGACCGCGTCAATAAAGTAGTCCAAGCGATGAGTAATCAGTTGTTCTAACGACATCCAGTTGTCTTCATCGTACGGTGTGCCCCAGTCTAATAGATAGATATCAACACCATGGGAGATTTGATATTCGATAAAACTTTTTCCAGGAAGCAGATCCAAAACATAGTAACGATTGATCATCGATGGAATGATCAACAGGGGTGTGTGGAGCTGAGTGTGTGCGGCATTTGCTGGTCGTTTAAATTTTAACAGCTTCATTCCGCTCACTTGAGCAATAATATCATATGGTGTCGGTGCAATGGGCAGTTTGTTTTTAAGGAAAGGACTGATTTTTTCTTTTAAATTCAGTGATTCGGGTATTAGATTAAACAAACTCATAATTATACCATCTTGGAAACGACGTGATCTGTTTTTCGTTTGTCTAAAACAGAAATGGGTCTTGGTTCTGAGTCTTTCTTGTTCAATCCCGAGACGTCACCATACGGACGTTTGAGTCGGGTAACTTCCTTTTCCATTTGGTGAATTTTAAACTGTAATTCATGAAGCATATAAAGCGTTCGTTCTTGGTCTTTCTTGTTGGGAAGTTGAATGTTCTTCCATAGCTTTTCAAAGCCAAAATTGACTAACGATTTTAATTGCGATTGAGTATTAAGAAGAATCGATAACGTATTTAACAGCTGCGGATTTGTACTTAGTTTTTCTAAAATCGCTTCCATTTTAAGTTCGAATTCCTTTGTCGACTTAGAAGAAAGAAGATTTTTCACGTCTGTTTTAGCGAGCTGAAGTTGATTCATCCATTTTAACATAGCCACCTCACATAATAAGATGTAATGAGTAGAGCATAGACTAAAACCGAGTTGCAATCTTTTAGAGTATGAAAAAAAAATTGTTATGAAAAAAAATAAAACGACCGATATTGGTGCAAATATTCTAATCAGAAAATATGAAAATCGCAGACTCTATAGCGTGAATCATAAAAGCTATATTAATCTAGAAGATATATCGAGCTACTTAACTGGCGGAAAGAAAATCAAAGTTGTAGACGTGGCGAATGATAAAGATATCACGTGTGAAGTACTATTGCAGATCTTGCTCCAGCAAGGGAAAGCGGACCTGATTCCTCAAGAAGTGCTGGAAATTATGGTGCGCATGAATGATTCATGGCTAAAGAAATTTTGGTCTCCGTATTTTGACAAATCGATGCGCCTTTTTTTCGAATTAACTCCGCTCCGTTTTCTTAAATAGATTTTTAAAGTAGAATTTCCACTCTATACATCATGCTGCATTTGCAGCAAAAAATGTTTTGACGTGTTTTTTGAAATAGTCGCATACTTGATTCAAAGAGAGGCAAGTATGACTGCAAAAAATACGGACTCAAGACGACCACACAAAGAAGTTAAAGAAATCGAACATAACACAGCCAAGGAGGAATCAATGGCCGCTCACAAAGATTTTACAACTGAGAATCCATTATTAAATTACGCTGGACAAGCACAAGATGCTTGGAAAGAAATTTATGGATATCAAGTTAAGACAACTCAGACTCTACTTGATCAAGTGATGAAGTGGGGCCAAACATACACAGATCACGTGTACACTCAAGTAAACGAAGCATCTCGTTTATCTCAAGAGTACTTAAAATCTGGTGCTCATATCGCTGACGAAATGAGAAAGAATTACTACCAAATGACAGAAAAAATGACGAAATAGTTCCCTAAAACTATTCGTTTTATTGAAGGAGGCCAAAAAGCCTCCTTTTTTATTTTTAAGAGACATTTTTTTTGTTCGATATCGAGGCGTCTCAATTTGAAAAATGAAAAAATTCAAGTAGCGCGATTCTAGACCCGACAACTATAGGTGATTTTTTTTCTAGTTAGAATATCTCTATTTGTTGTTTCAACATTGGTTCTGTCCTGCGATGGGCCTAACGCCGATGGCGTTGGTTCCGAGTCCTCTGACAGAGGCGTGCACAACGCCGATGGCTTCCAAGTCATTTTGAAAGTGAATAATGGTGCAAGCATCACTCCGGATTTAGCGGTGGCCTTGCAATTGTCTGCCGTGGGCGCTGATGAAATGTATATAACTCAAGAGAGCGCGTGTAATATTGGCGGAACTTGGGAGTCGTTTAGGTCTTTTAAACAATGGACATTGCAAAAATCTAACGAGATGAATTTCTTTTACGTTAAATTTAGAAATAGCCAGCGTGAGTCGGATTGTGCCTTTACAAGTATTGAACACGACTCAATGGCGCCAACCCTGATTTTAAATTCCCCGGTCGATGGTTCAGTGTTGGTTGATTCAGCGGAATTGCCATTGGCCGGAACGTGCACGGAAGAGGCCACTGTAAATATAAAATTAAATTCCGCAGTGAGTTTTTTAGCGCAGTGTAAAGATGGTGTGTGGGCCAAGACTTTAGACGTCAGTGCCGTACCTTCAGGAAATATTTCAATTGAATTGAAAGTGATTGATCAGGTCATGAACAGTTCAGGCGTCCAAAACTTTACCTTTATTAAATAGAACTATGCCAGAAATGGCCCGCTGACGGGGCCGTTTTATTATGCTGACTTAAAGCGAGATGTTTTTGTCTGTTTTAAAGGAAGCTCAATTTTAAATGTGGTGTTTTGGGCCGTTTCATCGATATATATTTTTCCATTATGATTGTCGATGATTGTGCGGCACAAACTAAGTCCAATCCCAGTGCCTTTGCCGGCTTCTTTAGTCGTAAAAAAAGGTAACATTATTTTTTCTTGAATTGTGGTCGGAATGCCGGGGCCTGAATCGCTAAAAGTAATATGTAAAGTATCATTCAATGTCTGAGCATCTAGTCGGACCCATCGGTCGTTTGTTTGGTTCTTTATTGCGTCGATTGAGTTACTTAGAAGATTCATAAACACTTGGGACAGTAAGCCCGGGTTACAATCTAGCTCTATGGTGGAATCGATATTTGAAATCATTTCTACTTCGTTTTTACTAAAGTGATCGCTGGAGATGTTTAAAATGTCATCAATAATTTCTTTAAGATTAGATCGAACAAGATCATCCCCTTCATGTTCGCGTGAAAGTGATTTCATACTTTTGACTATCTTTGAAATTCTAAATGTGGTTTTTAAGATTTTATCAAGACTTTGCATCACATCAGCTTCGGAGGCGTTTCCAGATTTTACAAGACGTTGCATGTGTTCCACTCGGCCTAAAATAATCGTAAGAGGATTATTGATTTCATGGGCGATCCCGGCCGCCATTTCGCCAAGAGCCGTGAGTTTAGAGTTAGCTAGGGTCTGTAGTTTTTGATTTTCAATAACCTCTTGTGCTTTTTTTAGTTCAGAAACATCCCGAGTTGTTACTAACACAAATTCAACTTTTTCTGGCTCGCTCTGGGACATGATCGGGTTTGCGGTGACTTCAAGGTACGATATTTTATTTTCTGCTCGTCTGATTGCCATTGGGAAATCTTTGACGGCTTTTCCTGTGGAAAGAGCTATTAACGAAGGAAATCGTTGAGGCGTCAAAGGCGTTTTACTGTCGGCCTCCAGAGGTTGCCAGTTTTTACTTAGCGTGGCCCGGTCAGCGATTTCATTTTTATCTAATCCAGTAATGTTACAGATAGCTTCATTCATAGTTACAGCATTGCCTTCACTATCTAAAAGCATTACCCCTTCTTGAAGGTTATTGATAACTGTGTTTTTGTGAATCTCTAGAGCAAGGCTTTTGTTAATTAAATAAACTTTTTGCCACGTTAGAAAATAACCAACGATGGCCGCTGAAACCAGATGAACGAAACTCGTATAGATAGGCATGGCTTGATGGATCGGAGGGTGGGCCGCTGCATAGAAGAGGAAAAACAAAGACGGAAGATTAATCATAACTAAAGAGGTTTTGTATATAAAAACGCCAGATAGTCCAACAGAGGCTAGTAAAACGACAACGATATGAATGGGTGCTAATCCTGAGTCATAATACTGAAATAGCATACGCGACAGAAAAAGCGCTCCCGTTATTGCAAGGCTAGATTCGACAATGCGATAAGGGAATTTTTTTCTGGATGCGATGAGAGCCGTTAAACCAAAAAGGAAAACAAAAAAAACACGATGAGACATTCCCATGGTATCTGTCGGATTCAGTAACTGCAAAACCGCTCCGGCTAAAAATACGATGCCACCGGCAGCAAGAGAGATGGCTTTTACTAGTGTCTTTTGGATATCAAAAAGCTCGCTTCGAACCGAGGCATTTAATGTCAGTTTCATGATATATATAAATCGTCGGGTTCGGTCTTTTCTTAACTTAAGAAACCTTGATTTGCGGGACATAAAAGGACAATAGGCCTGCCAAAAATGGGGAGGACGGTATCTTAATATACGACGTTCCTTGCTGTTTTTCTTTTTTTGACACAGTTTTCAATATCAAACGTTTCAAATTGAAATAGGACTCGGTTTTGCTTCCTAAATGTGTAGATAGATAAGAAGGAAGTATTTATGAGCCAAATGATATTTTTCATGTTAGTGATTTTCATATCAACGTTTGCCCTGTCCGCTGAAAAACAAGATCGGATCAAGTGTTCAATTATGGGTCCGGAAGATAAAGTATATTACTTCGATACTCATTCTCAGCGTTACAGGCTGAGTGTCCATGAAAAAGGCCGCCCTAAAACCTCACTTTCGAGACAAATTCGTCAGCAAATAAGTCCAGTGGAATCAACACGAAAAGTTTCGTATTCATTTCATATTGATGATCGGACAGAAATAAACGTCGATATGGATACTGCGACTAATCGTGGTACTGGTGAAATTAAATTGCGCGCCAAAGGGCATACAAAAAAATTTGATGGTTGCGAGTTTGTTGCGGCCACTAACGATAACTCGATCTAAAGTATTTTCCTAATGACTTAGTTTCTATTTTTGGATATTTAAACTCAACCATAAAAAAGTGAGTGGAAAATGTCTGAAAAATCAGTATCTACTAAGTCTTCTTTTAAGCAGTTTACATCTGCAATTAATCTTACGGTCTTGGTTGCCGGTCTTGGCTATTTTGTTGATATGTTCGATATCACATTGTTTGGTGTCGTGCGTGTGGCCAGCCTGAAAGACCTTGGTATTACAGATCCTCAAGACATTTTGCGTTCGGGAGTGCTTCTATACAATGCACAGATGATCGGAATGATGATCGGTGGTTTATTGTGGGGTGTCTGGGCGGATAAGCGCGGACGATTAAGTGTGATGTTTGGATCTATAGTTTTATATTCGCTTGGAAATATTGCGAATTCATTTGTCTGGGATGTAAATAGTTACGCGATATGTCGCTTCATCACAGGAATTGGGCTCGCGGGCGAGTTAGGTGCAGCAATTACTCTAGTTGCGGAATCTCTACCTAAAGAAACTCGAGGCTACGGAACAACAATTGTGGCGACGCTCGGTTTGTTGGGTTCGGTAACGGCCGCCTACTTTGGTCAGCATATCGCATGGAAATCGGCATACATCATGGGTGGTGTAATGGGTTTATTGCTTTTGGTTACGCGCTTTCGTGTATTTGAAAGTGGAATGTTTGAAAAAACTCAAAACAATAATGTTGAACGCGGAAACCTTTCGATGCTGATGAAGAAAGGGCGTTTATTAAAATACTTAAAATGTATCTTCATGGGTATTCCCGTTTATTTCATCACGGGTGTGCTGTTTACGTTCTCTCCTGAATTAACTCAAAGTTTAGATGTTCAAGGTACGGTCAGTGCGGGTAATGCGTTGTTGTGGGGATCAGTCGGTCTTGCGATGGGCGACTTTATTAGCGGTATGCTCAGTCAGCTTTTGAAGTCTAGAAATAAAGCAATCACCGTATGCTTGGCCGTCGCATTTGCATTAATATTGGTTTATTTAAATGTGAAGGGTTTAACGGCCGATGGTATTTACTTTATCTGCTTCCTTCTGGGATCAGCGGCAGGTTACTGGGCAGTCCTAGTTACCGTTTCAGCAGAACAATTTGGTACGAATATTCGGGGAACCGTAGCGACGACGGTTCCAAACTTTGTTCGTGGAGCCGCAGCGCTGGTAGTAAGTATGTTCTTATATTTAAAAACAAACTTTGTTACGGCAGATAAAGCAGCCCTTATTGTTGGTGGTTTGTTTTTCGTCTTGGCGCTTTTAAGCATCTGGACTCTGGATGAAACTTACGGAAAAGACTTAGATTATTTTGAAAGTTAAAATGAAATTTACAAAGAATTCGTTTAAATATTTTGACCTCGCTAAAAAGAATAAAAATAATCGCGACTGGTTTGATAAAAATAAAAGTTTATACGAAAATGACGTGAAAGCGCCACTCCAGGCGCTCTTGCTAGAGCTAAATAAAAAATATCAGCGACGGCTTCCTCGAATTGAAATATCACCGGATAAAATCACTCGACCGCTGCGACCAAAAAACAGAGCTACTGAGGGCGGGTTGATTAAAAGTCACACGCATATTAGTTTAGCAGAAAAACGTACATCTTTGTTTGAGTGGAATCCTGGCATTTATCTTCAAATAGGAGCTGATGCCGATGAGAATTTTTTTGGACTTGGTTTGTATATGACGTCAAGTCGTCAAATGAGTCTTTTAAGAAATGCGTTGGTTGAAGATTTTGACCAGATCGATCAGATTTTAACCGCTAATAAGTTGAAGAAAGCGTGGGGTGGTTTAAAAGGCGATACCTATAAACGTTTTCCCAAAGGTTTTGATCCAGATAGTCCTCCGGCGAAGTATTTAAAATATAAACAATTTTACTTGGGTCGTTCCTATTCACGTAAAGAAATTCTAAATCCTAAATTTGGTGCGCAGTTAGTTAAAGATCTAGGGGTTGCGTTAGATTTTTTTACTTGGGTTCGGAATGCGGTAGGGACTTACCGCAAATAGTGCGCTTAAGGAACTCGGGCTGGTATCTATTTTTTAGCGGCTGCAAGCAGTTGAATAAAATCACGCAAGGAAACGGCTTTAGAAAACAGGAAGCCTTGACCGTGTTCGACACCAAGAGCTTTTAAAAGCGATTTTTCTTCCTCGCGCTCAATGCCTTCTGCGATTACTTTCATTCTTAATGATTGTGCAAGATAAATAAGAGATTTGACGATCGCGAGCGCTTTGTCGTCGCGAAGCATGTCTCGAACAAATGATCTATCGATCTTGATGTTGTCTAAAGGCATACGGAATAAATACTGAAGACTCGAAAAACCGGTACCAAAATCATCAATGGAAAGACCATAGCCAATATCGTGAAAGCGTTTCAGTGTGTCTAAAGCAAGCGTCCCATCCATCATTACTCGTTCAGTCATTTCAAGTTTTATTGTGTGTGCTTCGAGGTTGTTGGAAGCGCGCATTTTTTCAACGTCTTCAATAAAGTTGGGCTGACTGAATTGTTTTCCAGAAATATTAATTGAGAGCGAAAATTTTTTATCGCCCGACTTTTCTTGAATCCCCTTAAGGTCTTTAAAACACTCCTCAAGAATCCAACGACCGAATGGAATCATAAACGACGAGCTTTCAATTACATCCATAAAAATAGCAGGGGAAATCTGCTCGCCTGTTGGTGGGAACCAGCGAATTAAAGCTTCCGCGCCTACAATTTTATCGCGAGAAAAATCTAGAATAGGTTGATAGTACATCACAAATTCACGATTATTGAACGCGTCTTTTAATCGTGATTCAAGTTTGATTTTTTTAACGGCCTCAATGTCTTCCTGTTGCACAACTTGAGTGCTGAAGAATTCTTTTTTTGGTTCGCGCGTAATAAGGTCATTTTGGGAACGTAGTCGCTTAAGTAAGACGCGAAGTAGAAGTCGCACGACGGTGTCGGTAGCGTGCACGCGTTCCATTAGCATATCTTTAGTCACCGGAATTAACTCGCAGTCATCTAAGGTTTTAGCGGATGCGGACCTAACTTGGTTGTCTAAAATTGCCATTTCCCCAAAAATTTCACCTTCGCCAAGAACGCTCAAGGGAAAGTCTTCCTTATCTTTAGTTAGGTAGATAAGCACGCGGCCTTTTTCGATAATGAATGCAGATTCGCCCATTTCTCCTTGGAGAAACAATACGGTATCCTTAGGGTAACGAACAATAGCAGTTGACGACATAGGACAAGGATACGGTATCCGCTTGTTTTTAATCAATATTGTCAGAAAAAACTGGCCCTTAACGCGGCTGGACCAAGGTGTAAGTTTATGGTCGACCGAATCGCGCAGATTTCATAAAACGACGGAATGATAAAAAGCACAGAAGCCGAAAAAACAGATAAGAAAACCACGCCACTTATGAAGCAATACTGGGATGTTAAGAATCAACACCCGGATAAGATTGTGTTTTTTCGGATGGGTGACTTTTATGAATTATTCTACTCTGATGCGCAAACGGCGGCACCCTTTTTAGGGATAACGTTAACCTCTCGTAATAAAAAAGACGCGGACTCGGCGCCAATGTGTGGGTTTCCACATCATTCCGTTGCAGGGGCCGTAAACAAACTTCTAAATCATGGTTTTAAGGTCGCGATTTGTGATCAGGTTGAAGATCCAAAGCTAGCTAAAGGGATTGTGAAGCGGGAAGTTACTAAAATCTTAACGCCGGGAATGGTTTTTGATTTCGATCTTTTAGAGTCGTATCAATCCCATTACATAATGGCGTTTGACAGCTCAATGGTTTCCTTTATTGAGGCGTCCACCTTTGAGAACTTCTGCATCCCTTGGAAAGAATGGCCAGAACTAGAAAAGATTGTGGGTGCGTACGAAGTTTCTGAGTTCGTTTGGCATTCGGCTCATAATTTCTTTTCTTCAGACGAACAAAAAGCATCTTTTATGACTTTGTTATTGAAACGCGGTGTTGCTGTGTCTGAGCTTCCGGCGCGTGAGTCTATCTCTATGGAATCGGCAGCCAATCAAACATTGATTGCCTATATAAAGTATGTAAATCCAAATTGGAATGAAGAAAAAGTAATTCAGTTTCCAGAGCGTTTTTTGTTTTCAAAAATGAAATTAAACACTCAGACAATTAAACAGCTTGAGTTATTTGATTCATTTCGCGGGCAAATGCAGACTTCACTTTTTGGTGTTTTGAATCAATGTAAGACGGCTCTTGGCGCCAGAAAACTGCGTGACTGGTTACGTTTTCCGTTAACACATCTTGCAGAAATTGAGGCGCGGCAAGAGCGAGTTCAATTCTTTGTAGATAAACTTCATATCACCAAGAAAGTACGTGAATTGTTGGGTTCCGTTTATGATATACAAAGAAAACTGGGTAAAGTGTCTCAGGCGCAATGCTCAATCGTTGATATTCAAGGCCTTTCGGAATCAGTAATTCGATGCTTTGAGTTGGTCATGGTTCTTGAGACCTCCTCTTATTTTGAAGGTAAGGTTAAAGTCCTTTCTGATCTTCAGTCATTAGAAAGAACGCTAAGGTCCTTATGTGAACATTTAGCCGATGTATTTGTTGAAAATCCACCGGTAAATACCAAGCAAGGAGGATTGTTTAAGCGTGGCGTATTTGGCGATTTGGATGAGTGGATTGATTTATCTTCCAATGTTCAAAAGTTAGTTCAAGATTTAGAAAATAACGAAAAACAAGCGACGGGTATAAATTCTTTAAAAGTACGCTACAATAACGTTTTTGGGTTTTATATCGAGGTTACCAATTCGCACGTAGATAAAGTTCCTGCGCACTATAAGCGCAAACAAACCTTAGCGAATGCAGAACGATTTTATACTGATGAACTGATGGAGCTTGAAAAGAAAGTCTTACTTGCACAGTCACGTCGAGCAGAATTGGAAGTTGAATACTTTGAAAAATGTAAAAAAAATATCCTATCCCTAACGAGCGAGTTTTTGCAAATTTCAGAATTTGCATCAGAGGTGGATGTTTATTCATCTTTGGCTTGGGTGGCGATCGAAAATAACTATGTTCGACCTTTGATGGCTAAAAACTCAGAAATGAATTTAGTCCATTGTCGGCATCCTGTCGTTGAAAAAAATATTTCATCTCGTTTTGTTCCTAACACGATTCAAATGAATGCGGGGCAAACGTGGGTGCTTACGGGGCCCAATATGGCTGGGAAAAGCACCTTAATGAGGCAGGTGGCTCTGATTCAAATTATGGCGCAAATCGGTGCGTTTGTTCCAGCTGAATCGGCAAAACTTCCGGTGATGGATGCTGTGTACACCCGAATTGGGGCAAATGATTCCTTGTCGGAAGGTCTGTCGACATTCATGGTTGAAATGAAAGAAACCGCTGAATTATTAGCCGATGCCACATCCTCATCACTCATTTTACTTGATGAGATCGGAAGAGGAACTGCGACGTACGACGGTTTAAGTCTGGCTGAAGCTATCATTGAATATATAGTTCTAAAGATTAAAGGGTTTACTTTGTTTGCGACTCATTACCATGAAATCACCGCGCTAGCGAAAAGCTTTCCACAGTTTATCCGAAATGGGCACATGGAAATTCAGCAGGGTAAAGACAATGATATTACGTTTAGCTATGTATTTAAAGAAGGTTCGGTTGGGCGTAGTTACGGCATACAAGTGGCAGAGCTTGCCGGTTTGCCAGATTCTTTAATTCAGCGAGCAAAGCAGTCATTAGCACTTAAGGAATCTCAGAAGGTTGGTTCGCGCAAATCTAAGGAAATTGAAAATCAACTGAGTCTTTTTGTGGAAAGTAAAAGTGAATCAGTAAACGAGCATACAGAAATCGTAGCGAGACTTAAATCTTTGGATTTAAATACGCTAAGTCCAATAGAATCACTTTTATTTTTGAGTAAACTACAAGCGGAACTAAAAGCGAAAGATTAGTCCTATTTATTTTTTTTGCTATAATTGCTGGTGCGACCAGTGTGTGAGCGCCAGTTGTGGTGAGGGTCGATTTTAGTACGTTGGTGCCAAGCTTCCCACTTTTTACGCGGGAGATTATGGGAGACATTCCCTTTTTCATCAAAAATTTCTGGGTCTTTACCAAATAGAAAATCTAAAATTCCTTTAAACAATGACATAAACACGTCTCCTCAAAATTATTTATAGCATTGCTTAATTAAGCTTAAAAGCATTTTTATTAAGATCTTGGATTAGCGCAGATGTCTATTAAGTCGATACCTTTTTGTTGGTTAGCTTTTGCCTTAGATTTAAAATGACTAAAGCAGCTTTTTGCGGCTTTTGTAAGGGCCGCATAATAGTCAGGAGCTTCTTGGCTAATGGATAATTTTTCACCCTCAAAAGAATATTTGAAGTCAAATTTTTGAGCACCAAATGCCGATGGGCCTAGTAAAGCGAAAACTACTAGTACTTTAAATTTTGACGTTAACATAGAGACTCCTTTGAATAAACTATCTATGCTTTTTAAACATGCAAGCAGGTGGCCAGCGCCGGTAAGAGTAAGCGCCTTAACCTATTGAAATCGCTATATAATACGATATCAATATGAGACATTCATTTTGAAGCGACGGGCATCGAGCTAAGTGACATTTTTGGTAGGTCAGGATCGTTTATTTCAATTTATAGAAAATCAAGAAAGCTTGAGGGTTTTTCAAAAGACTTCCATTCGAGAAACTTTGTTTTTAGTGAGACAATATAGAGACGGATGATTGGGACTTGGAGAGCTTATGGAATTAGCTAAATCAAAACAAAGAATACTAGTGATCGATGATGAAATAGAAATCGGAGAAATGATTTGCGAAATTTTAAATCCTCATTTCGAAACTGTGATGTTCATCAGCGAGGCGGATAAAGTTGCCGATCATTTAGATGAGGTTAACTACGATCTAGTTTTGTCAGATATTAATATGCCTAAGCTTGACGGCACAAGTTTGGTTTCATTGATTCGCTCAAAAGGACACCTTACATCAGTGATTTTTGTATCTGGCAACGTAACGCTTGAAAAAGCGTTGAAGGCGCTTCGATTAGGGGTAGCTGATATTATCGATGATGATTGGCCTGTTTCAAGCCAAGCGCGCTCTTAAAAAAGCGTAGACGATACGGAATTGACAATATCATCCATTCTGTCTAGAACGGATGACTAATGAATACAGCGTCTTTATCTTCTATAGATCAAAAGCAAAATAAAATTATTGAAATGTTTCCGGAATCGCTGGGATGGGAACAGAAGTATAAAAAAATAATTGATTTAGGTAAGGCAATGGCGCCAATTGCCGACTCCCACAAAACTGAAAAAAATATTATAAAAGGCTGCCAGTCGCAAGTGTGGCTAGTCGCAGAGCTAGACAAAGATAAAGGTGTGATTCGTTTCGCAGGCGACTCGGATGCCTTGATAGTCAAAGGTCTAGTGGCACTGCTGGTTTCTGTCTATGATGGTGAAAAGCCGAGTGATATATTGAACTCTCAATTGTTTTTTTTAGAAGAGACGGGATTAAAGAGTCACCTAACTCCCTCTCGTACCAATGGTCTCATGGCTATGGTCCAGCAAATCAAGAACTACGCAATTGTGTTCCATTATCTTCTGAATAAGTAATTTTAATAGGTCCAAATTTTCAGGAATCCTTTGTTATCAAGGGAAATCCGCGTTTGAATGAGAGTGTCCAAAAAATATATTTTAAACTTTTTTTCTCAAGGAAGAGAAAAATATGGAGGGGATTTGTGAAAAGGATTTCAAAGGCTTTGTATTTCGGTGTCAAATGCGCAGTAGCGGCATCGTTCGTAGTAGTTGGTGCACATGCATTTGATAAACGAACTAAAGTTGTTTACGGAAAAGATGATCGTTTAGATGTTTATCAAGTTTCTGATCCCGCTCTTTTAGCGTTGGCAGATTCAACAGCGGCTATGATTCCTAAATCAAACTTAACATTACAAACGGCAACGGGCGTTGTGTCGATTCAATCAAGCTCATTCGGTGCAGATTATGGCCTTTGTAAAGATGAACCATTTTTCAGTCAGCCAAACGGAGCTATGTGTTCTGGTTTCTTGGTGGGCCCAGATTTATTAGCGACGGCTGGTCACTGTGTTTCTGATTTTGATTGTTCGTCTCAATCATTTGTATTTAACTACAAAATGGGTGGCCCTGGTATGAATCCAGCGGTGGCTTCAGTAGACGATGTGTATTCGTGTAAAAAAGTAGTCGCTCGTGAATTAACTCGCAATCAAGACTACGCGTTGATTCAGTTAGATCGTCCTGTTGTTGGTCACACAATTGCAAAATTATCGCAGACTCCAGCGAAGCAAGGCGACTCATTAATTCTTATTGGTCATCCAGCCGGTTTGCCAACTAAAATCGCGGGTGGTGCGAATGTTAGAAAAGATGAAACGGGTTACTTTGTGGCCAATACGGATAGCTACGGTGGCAACAGCGGTTCCGCTGTCTTTAGCGCGGTTACGGGTGAGGTCGTTGGGATTTTGGTTCGCGGGGAAGAGGATTTTAAATTTGATAATGTTGGCCAGTGTACGCGTTCAAACTATTGCGCGGATGGTGATTGTCGCGGCGAAGACGTGACCCATATTGATTACATCCTTAAAGGATTAAAAACGGTCCAATAGACGATTTGTCTATAGAGAAACGTGCTAAACCCCTGAAAATGCTCAAAATTGAGTCAATTTCGGGGGTTTTTATTTTAAATCATGACAGTTCAATGACACTTTATAGGTTCGTCTTTGCTATATTGATCGATAATGGATCTCCATATAATTCACATACCTAAGCAGGGAATAAATACGTCCAGCCCATTTGCACCCAACCGCGCCTTTAATGAGTTCGGATTGGCACCTTTGGTTTTTGAGACGTGTTTGCGCCAAATTGTATTTTTGGAATCCGATCTGTATTTATCTGATCCTGCCTATCAAAACTTTGCCCGCTCTCATGTTGGTTCGATTGAAGTGTTCAAGGCTGAGCGAGCCTATCAGTTTGTCCTTGAAGTCATTTGCGGGTTGCATTCTTTAATTAAAGGCGAAACTGAAATTTTCGGACAATTTAAAGAGTTTTCGGTTAAAAATAAAATGGTCATTGATAACTTAGCCATGACTGAATTGTTCAAGCAGTTATTAACGGACTGTAAAACCCTTAGAAGTACCCGTATTCAAAATTGGAGTCACAACACCTATGGATCTGTGACGAGAAAATTATTGATGCCAAAAGACGGCGTGGCTTTATTAGGAGCTGGGCAATTGGCTGAAGAAATAGCGCCATGGTTAAAGCAAGTTAAAACTAAATCTGTAATTTTACGTCGATCAAAATCATTACCTGCGACCTTTGATAGCTTTCAAGTCGAGATGACTCAGCGGTTGAACTCGTCTTTGGATATTACAGTTCTTGTTGTCGCGGCGAACGTTACAAACGACGAACTAAAGTCGTTCGTGGCCCATTGGCCAAATTTGCGAATGGTGGTTGATTGGCGCGGAGATGAACACTGGGTGCCTGTTAAAACCGAACAGGTTTTCCGTTTGCATGACTTAAAAGCGAATGATGAAAAATCAAAGTTCGAGCAACAGCAGCGAATTCAAATGGTCAGTGAAGATATTCAAACAAAAGCTCTTGAGTTTACCAAAAAAGCGAAACATAATCCTTGGGGATGGGAAGACTTCTGCGCCTAACCTAGATGCGGAAACCCGGGGGAAAACGGTCATGAAACCAACCATAAAAATTTCGGCGCGAAAAAGTGATCTAGCGCGATTGCAAGCCTATATGGTCGGCGATGCTATTAGAAAACATTTTAAAAACTATCAAATTGACTACTCTTTTCGTGAATCTCTAGGTGATAAAAACTTAGAAAATCCGTTATGGAAAATGCCAGAAAAAGGCGTGTTCACTCAGGATTTTAAAGAGGATTTAATTAATGGTCGCACGGACCTTGTAGTGCATTCTTGGAAAGATATTCCGATCGAAGATAGTGGAACCACGTCAATCTCTGGTACGTTGGTTCGTGCGGACGAACGCGATGTTTTATTGTTTAAAAAAGATTTGATTACGGCTGGTGTAAAGAATTTGAAAATTTTCTCATCGTCGCCGCGGCGTGAGTTTAACTTAACTCCATTTTTTCAATGGAGTTTGCCTTTTAAACCAGACTCGATTCAATTTATTCCCGTACGTGGAAACATTCAAACACGGGTGTTGAAAACATTAGAATCCACAGAAGCTCACGGTATTATCGTCGCTAAAGCGGCTTTAGATCGACTGCTAACGACCACTCGAAAAGAATTTAATCCGACCCAAAAGTTTTTACGTAAGGCTCTAAAGAAATTTGCGATTCAAGTTATTCCATTAAGTCAAAGCCCGACATCCGCCGCTCAAGGAAGTTTAGCAATTGAAATTAATTCTAGCAATACACGCGCGAAAAAAGTAGTTAAGGCAATTAATCAAGGCTTAGATTTTAAACTCGTAAATGATGAGCGTATTCGTTTTAAGCAATGGGGTGGAGGATGCCACCAAAAAATGGGTGTTTCCTTTAAACGCCAAGGCCCGCATGTGTTGATGTTTGAGCGTGGCTTGGATCAGAAAGGTGATTTTGTTTGGAATCAGGACATTATCACGACAGCCTTTGGCTCGTTAAAAAAAACTATTGCGGCGGATTCTATTGTTGAGTCACATTCGCTTTTAGAAAAACGGGTGGGCAGCTTGAAGCCCTATCGTGCTAAAAAAAACGATTCGCTAATTGTAACTAAAGGAAACTTGATTGCTGAAGGTAGTGTTCAGCCACACCACGTCTGGACCAGTGGAATTGAAACATGGAAACAGCTGGCTGAGCAAGGTTACTGGGTTATGGGTTCTTATGATTCCTTAGGCGAAACGCAGAGTCCTGAACTAGATATCTTATTGGGTGTAAAGCCGAAATGGAAAAAACTAACGCATAAAAGAGGCCACTCTAAAAAGTGGGCCAAGACATTGAAGCTTTACACCGTAGATTATTCAGGTTTTGAAAACTTAGAAGATATGAAACATAAGACTTTTTTCTTTTGGAGCCATGGAGACTTGTTCTTGCTATCTTTAAAGAAATTCCCGTGGTTAAAAAAGAAGACTCATATTTGTGGATTGGGTTCGACCCTAGATACGATTGCTAAACATATTCCCAAGAAAAATATAATTGCCGTGTACAACTATAAAGAATGGAAGAAAAAATGGACTCAGTAAAATCATCTAACGAATTATTTGAACGCGCTAAAAAAGTCGCTCCTGGCGGTGTTCATTCACCCGTACGATCATTTAAAGGAATGGATCGTTCTCCGATATTCTTTTCAAAATCTGAAGGTCCGTATTTGTGGAGTGTCGAAGGTACAAAGTATATCGATTTTTGCCAAAGCTTTGGTCCATTAATTTTAGGGCACCGGGATCCTGATGTAGCCGAGAAGGTTAAAGAACAAATCAATTCTGCGTGGACCTTTGGTGCGTGTGAGCCTTATTCATTGGAGTTAGCTGAGTGGATTACTAAAAAAATTCCTAATGTTGAAAAATTAAGATTTGTGTCTTCGGGAACAGAGGCCGTTATGTCGGCTATCCGTTTAGCGCGTGCTTACACAAAACGTGATAAAATTTTGAAATTTGAAGGCTGTTATCATGGCCATTACGATGGTCTTTTGGTTAAAGCGGGCAGCGGATTAGCGGGTGAATCCGCTGCATCAAGCGCTGGTATAAGCGCGGCAATGGCTAATGAAACTCTTGTAGCCGATTTAGATAATGAAGAACAGCTCGAGTCTGTATTTAAAGCCCATGGATCAGAAATCGCAGTGGTTGTAATTGAACCGTTGCCAGCTAACTATGGTTTGCTCATTCAAAGAAAAGAATTCATTCTGAAAATTCAGGAGCTAGCTAAAAAACACGGTGCTTTGTTTATGGTAGATGAGGTTATCAGTGGGTTCCGCGTAAATCTAAAAGGAATGATTCAGGATTTAGGTTTGTCTCCGGATTTGGTTTGCTACGGAAAAATTTTAGGTGGTGGTTTTCCTGTCGGTTGCTACGGCGGCCGCCGCGACATCATGGATTTCGTGGCTCCATTGGGACCGGTATATCAGGCGGGAACTCTGTCTGCCAACCCTGTAGGTATGGTGGCTGGTTTAGCAACGCTTCAGAAAATGGATAATAACCGAGGCTGGGATAAGTTAAATAAAACCTCATTGGAATTTTGTTTGAATTTGAAATCGATCCTGAATCAAGGCTCAGATTTAGACGTGTCTTATTACTCATCGCTATTTTGGATTCATACAAAAACATCTGAACCCATTCGTGATTTGAACCATATTCCAAAAGGCCAAGGCGAGACATTCAAAAAATTGTTCTTAAAACTGCTGGATAAGGGTGTTTATCTTGCGCCAAATGCGTACGAAGTTGGGTTTCTATCACTAGCCCATACAGAGTCCGTTCTAGAAGAGACGTTAGTAAAAATAAAAGGGTCATTATCATAAAATGAAATGGAAATCGGTCTTTATCCTTACCTGGATTCTATTTACAACCTCAATGATTGGTTGGTGGTGGTTCTATGGTATTGAACAACTCTCGATGCCGCCAGATATTTTAGAACTAGAAAAACGCCGGCGTATGTTGTTTTGGGAAGGAACATTTTTTTTAATTGCTCAGGTGGCGGGCGGATTAATGATGTTCTATTTCATGAGGCGTGACGAAATTAAGAATAAATCAATCCGGAATTTCTTTGGTGGTTTTTCACATGATCTAAAGACTTCAATTTCGCGCCTGCGTTTGCAAAGTGAAGTATTAGGTGAGGATGAAAAATACAAAAACAATAAACAAATTGGGCGCCTAGTAAAAAGTATTAATCAATTAGATCTACAGCTTGAAAACTCTCTGTGGATGTCTCAACTAGAGAGTATTAAAACAATAAAAGAAAATTTTCCGATTTCAAAATTGATTACCGGGATTAAAAATGAATTTCAAGAAATTACAATAGAACTCAACAGAGACCAAAATCTGCTGACAGATTATAGAGCTTTACATTTTGTGTTTCGAAACTTAATTCAAAACTCGCTGATTCATGGTGGCTCAAGTCGTATTAAAATTCAAATTGACGATGCCGGATCTCAAAAGCTTATCACGCTCGTCGACGATGGCGTGGGTGTACAGGAAAAGCTTTCTGTAAGGGATGTGATTCATTTTCGATTTAATGAAAAGAAAACATCTGGTATAGGTTTATATTTATGTTCCGAAATTATAAAAAAATTAGATGGTCGTTTAGAGTTCTTTAATCCATCGCAAGGATTTGGGGTTAAAATTTACCTATGAAGAAAATTTTAATTGTCGAAGACGACTTAACATTGGGGGAAACTCTTAAAGAAAGACTTGAGGCTGATTTTGAAGTGAGTTGGGCTTCAAGTCAGATACAGGCAATTAAGCGAATCAAAGAACACGATTTTGATTTAGTGATTTTAGACATAGGACTTCCCGATGGCGACGGCTTTCAGGTCGCAAAACAGATCAACAAATCAAAGAGTCATGTTTTATTCTTAACAGCCCAAAGTGATGCAGAAAGCCGTTTGCAGGGCTATGAGCTTGGGGCAGAAGAATTTATTCCAAAGCCATTTCATTTAAAAGAGTTAATGATTCGTATTCGGCATGTACTAACGGATCATTCCGTTAAACCACACAGATTGAGCGTGGATGGTATTGAAGTTGATTTTAATCAAATGTCGGTACGTAAGCGTGACGGAACAATTGAATATCCGGCACAATCAGATTTAAAGATTATTGAATTTCTTTTAAAAAAGTCTCCGCAACCAGTAACTCGGGATGAACTAATGGATTTTGTTTGGGGCCAGGATAAAAATGCGAATATTCGCAGTATTGATAATGCCATAGTTCGAATTAAAAAGTTTTTAGATTTAAATAACGATGATGTGATCAGAAATGTTCGCGGTATCGGTTACCAGTGGACTTCTACAGATAGGATTAAGAATGAATATTAATTTTTCAAATGCAATTAACAATGTTCCTCAAGCCGTTCCTCCTATTTGGTTTATGCGTCAAGCGGGTCGGTATCATACGCATTATCAAGGACTTCGTAAAAAGAATTCATTTATGGATTTATGTCGTCTTCCTGATTTGGCTGCTGAAGTTGCGATGGGACCAATCCAAGATTTTGATTTTGACGTAGCGATTTTGTTCTCTGATTTGCTATTTCCACTTCAGGCAATGGGCTTTGGTTTGCAGTATACGGATGACGGGCCCAAGTTAGATATCAATTTAACTCCCGATTTCATCAATAAGATGACGCCGTTCGAAGATGCGTGGCCTCAACTATTATTCCAAAAGCGAGCTCTTGAACTGACTCGCAAGAAATTACCGATGAATAAGTCACTCATCGGTTTCGTTGGCGGGCCGTGGACCTTGTTCGTGTATGCAGTTGAAGGATCGCATAAAGGTAGCCTAACACTTTCAAAAAAATATTTACCTGTATATCAAAAATTTTGCACCCAGCTTATGCCCATTTTAAAGAAGAACATCGAGTTGCAATTAGAAGGCGGCGCTGAAGTCGTTATGGTGTTTGATACGGCGGCCGGTGAAATCGATCCACTGTTATATTCTCAATTTATTATGCCTCAGTTGATGGAGTTGTCTAAACTCTACCCTAAAAAGTTAGGGTACTACTCAAAAGGAACCATGGGAGGCTATTTCCCTAAGGAATTTTTTATGGCCCCTTGGGCGGGTTTAGGTTTTGATCACCGTTGGAGTTTGCCGTCACTACTTAAAAACCTAAACGGATATGAAAATTCGTTTTTCGTTCAAGGGAATTTCGATCAGGCCCTACTACATCAAGACCCAGCAGATTTTGAAAAGTCACTTCGTTTTTATCTGCAACCCTTCAAAGATATGGCGCCTGAAGATCGCTCGCGTTGGGTGTGTGGGTTAGGTCACGGCGTTTTACCTCAAACGCCAGAGAAAAATGTTCATAAATTCATCGAAATTGTTAGAAAGGAATTTAGCCATGGGGGCTAGTTTTAAAGAACTATACCGTAAGTACGATATCCCGGCTCCGAGGTACACAAGTTACCCAACAGTTCCATTTTGGTCAGAGACTCCTAGTCATGACGATTGGATCAAGCATTTAAGCTTAGCATTAGGTAAAGATCAATCCAGCTGGGCTCTCTACGTTCATCTGCCTTATTGTGAAACTTTATGTACGTTTTGTGGCTGCAATACATCCATCACCAAGGATCATTCTAAGGAAAAACCGTACGTCGATTTAATCATCAAAGAATTAGACCTTTATTTGCAAAGAGTTCCAGAATTAAAAATAAAGCCTCTTAAACAAATTCATTTTGGTGGTGGTTCTCCCACATTTTTTTCTGCGGACGCTCTGGGGTGCTTGGTTGACGAAATTGATAAACGTGTTGTTCGTGAGAAAGACCATTTTGAAGGCGCTATCGAAGTCGATCCCAGACGAACTAAAATTGAACAGCTTCAAGAGCTTAGGAAGCGTGGATTTAACCGCATTAGCCTAGGCGTACAAGATTTTGATCCCGAAGTTCAGCGTTTAGTAAATCGTATTCAGCCATTTGAACTAACGAAGCAAGTAACCGATTGGGCCCGCTCTATGGGTTATGATTCAGTCAATTTTGATTTGATTTACGGTTTAGCGAAACAAACTCCAGAATCTATCAAGAAGTCAGCTGAATTAACCGTAGCGCTTAAGCCTGATCGTATTGCTTTATATAGTTTAGCGATTGTTCCGTGGATTAAACCGGCGCAAAAGCTATTTAAAGATGAGGATCTTCCAAAAGGTGAAGATAAACGTAAACTTTATGAAATTGCACGATCAATTTTAACTCAAAATGGTTATGTTGAAATCGGGATGGATCATTTTGCATTAGGCACCGATGCATTGTATGAAAAAACTAAGGCTAAAACATTACATCGTAATTTCATGGGATATACGGATCAAAAAACAGATGTCTTGTTGGGGTTAGGTGTAAGTTCTATTTCTGAAACTCCAGATTCGTTCCACCAAAATGAAAAAGTTCTTAATATTTACGAGCAAAAAATTATTAAGGGCGAGCTTCCGACCTTAAGAGGCCACGTTCTAACAGATGAAGATAAAATTCAGCGTAAGAAAATTTTAAAATTTATGACTCAGTTTGAAATCGAATTATCACCGGCTGAAAAAACAGATGCTGAAGTTTTTCTAAAAGAAATGATTTCGGATCAACTAGTGGAATTTGATGGGTCATGGCTGCGATTAACTGAGCGGGGAAAACCATTTTTGCGTAACGCGGCCTTGTTTTTTGATTCTCGACTTCAACGCTCACAACCGCAAACTCGAATTTTTTCATCATCAATATGATTCGAATTATAGGTGCCGGTTTTTCCGGTCTTTCTTTAGCTTATTTTTTCGTAAAAAAAGGCGTACCCGTTACTATTATTGAAAAGCGATTAAGGACTGGTGGGGTGATTCAGTCGGAATTCAAAAATAATATGTTGATTGAAAGCGCCGCAAATGGATTCTTGGCGTCTGAAAAAATCGAAGAGATGTTCTCTGATATTGGACTGCCGATCTTAACGACTAATATGGAGTCTAGAAAGAAATATATCTACAGAAACGGAGCCCGTCGGTGGCCGCTGGCTATAGGTGAAACGATAGAGCTTATCTTTCGCGGGATTTGGGCCATAGTCTCTGACACCAAAGCTCCTAGAAAAGGGGAAACATTAAATACCTGGGCTAGACGTGTTTTAGGAACGGCGGGAAATGATTATTTAATTCAACCTATGGTGAACGGCATTTTCGCTCAGGATACCTCAAAATTAAGCGCAAAGTTAGTACTAGGCTCAATGTTTTTCAAAAAAAGACGCCGGCGACTGCGTGGTTTGGTAAGTGCGCGCGGTGGTATGGGTGAAGTCATTCTAAAACTAGAGCTGTATCTTAAACAGCATAAGGTTCAATTCGAATTTGGATCAGATGAAAAAAAACTGCCAGATAATTTGAAACATAATACTTTTCTTGCGATGGACCTTCCTTCTGCTACTTTGCACTTCGCTAATTCAAATATAAAAGAATCAGTAGCCAACAAAAACGGCCTGACGTCACTTTCTTTGGCTCGCGTAACAATGACTTACAGAAATAATGTGAACCAGATTGATGGTTTCGGAGTTTTGTTTCCCAATAAAGAGAAGTTTTTCTCACTAGGCGTTTTAGCCAACACGAAAATTTTTGAAAATAGGGGCGAGTATAATGAAAGCTGGATTTTAGGCGAATCGATCTTACCTGATTTAATGACCTTATCTGATCAGCAGATCATTGATAAAATTATGTCTGACCGGAAGCGCCTTTTTAACGATGATAAAGCTGAAGTTAAGGATGTTTCCATTCATCGCTGGCCAAACGTAGTCCCTAGTTACGACTTCAGTTTAGAAGGTTTCCTGGATTCAAATCCTGAAATTATCTCACATTTAACGGGAAACTATTTAGGTGTGTTAGGCTTAACGGGTATTCATGAGCGAAACCATCAGCTTGTTGAATCCTATTTAGAAAGAAATAAAAAATGAAAAAAGGTGTAATCTTAAACAATATAGGGTCCCCAGATGCTCCCGATACAGCGTCTGTAAAGCGCTACCTGCGTGAATTTTTGATGGACCCTGGAGTAATCGAACTACCTTATATTTTTCGATTTATTCTGGTCTATTTGATCATATCTATATTCCGAGCACCAAAATCTGCCGCGAAATATCAGAAGATTTGGACTCAACAAGGTTCGCCTTTGGTTTTTTTAACTCGATCGATCGCAGATAAAATTAAAAATTACAAGAACACTCTGGCGGTAGAAACTGGGATGGTTTTTCAAAACCCATCTATTTCTGCGGCTCTTAAAAAATTAGGCGAAGAAAATCCAGATTTAGAAAAAATCTATTTCGTTCCAATGTATCCTCAATATTCTGTAGCCACTACCGAAGCCAGCGAAAAGAAGTTCAAAGAGTTGTTCGCAAAAAACCATAAATTTTTTTTAAAAAATGGAAAAACTCCAGAGGTTTACTCTTTAAAACCTTTTTATGAGCATTCTGTCTTTATCAAAAATACAGCTGCAAAGATAAAAAAATACACTCTCGGCAATTACGATACTATTGTTTTTTCCTATCATGGCTTGCCCAAGTCGGCGATTTTAAAAAATCCACATTGCCGGCTGGACTCTAAATGTTGTGAAACGGGGATGAAAAAGAATTGCTACCGAAGTCAGTGTTACGCGACTACAACGGCAATCGTAAACGAACTGAATATTCAAATCCCTGTACTAACAACGTTTCAATCCCGATTAGGACCTTCGGAATGGATTAAACCGTACACGGACGAAACCCTGGTTGATTTGGCTAAGAAAAATTTAAAACGGGTTTTAATTGTTTGCCCAGCGTTTACGGTGGACTGCCTGGAAACATTAGAAGAAATCAAGTTGGAAAACCGCGAAGCATTTACGCAAGCAGGTGGAGACGTTTTTGATTACGTACCGTGCTTGAATGATGACGAACAATGGTGCCATGATTTAGCCGACTTGATTGATGAAGGCACTCACTTTAACAGACTATAGTCCAGGTTTTGTCTTCTGTTAGACACATCTATCGTCGACCTTAAAGTTTTCTCATTTTAAACCGACACATTTCATGTAAAAATAAAATGAAATGAGGTCTTTATGCCAAAATACGTTTTAAAATCGTTGCTTGCCGGTATTTTCACGGTGTCGTTCACCGTTTCACCTTATGCGTATGCCGACAACAAATCACCAGTTAATCAAGTAAAAACACATATTAAAGACACAAAGCTAACGACAACAAAGTCGTATTCGGAAATGCTTACTAGAATTTCTAAGCAAAACACAAAAGTAAATCCCTTGGTTTTTAAACAAATCGCCGAAGCCATGTCGCATGAGAAATTCCCAAGCATTCAAGTTCAGGAGTTCAAATATAAAGGCAAAGACGCTTTAAAAGTAATGGCCCAAATTGGCAAAGAACAAGTAGTTATTGAATATCTATTCAGTGGCGACGAAGTCATGAAAATCAATGGAACTGTCTTTAAGACAGCAGACACAGTTTCGTCAGAAGCCTTTGATAAAAAGTTAAAGTCAGTTGAGGCATTTAGAAAAGTTTATCAAGATTTCCAAAAACGTGTTTTTAAAGCAGCCACTCTTCCCACATATGAGCAATGGCAAAAGCTAACTCGTGCACAACGAGCTGAATTTTACTTACGTTATAGAGAATTATTAGAAGCTGCCTATAAAGTTCATGGAACAGGTAGATTCAAAGTTGTTTCTAATTCAGACAAAACGTTCAGTGAGTTCGTTAAAGCCTCTTTCTTAGGTGAAGATGCTTACGCCAATGCTGAAGTCGTTGGTGCCGTGGGCGCAACCGTAGGAACAACGCCGCCTAAACCTCCAGGCGCTACTGATGTTCAAGGCAAAGCTCGTCAAGAGGCGGAAGCCGTGGCAAAAGCTAAGAGATTAACGGACGGCATGGGTAATCCAGATCCGTTCCAGGGACCAGGTGAACCGAAAGGTCCAAGTTGTATCGTGGCTGGTTATACTCGTCAGTGGAAAGGCACAATTTGCCCTTGGGACGGCGGAACTAAAAAAGGCGCTGATCAATTCTATAAAGAAAATCCAGTTTCTCAAGAATGCCGAACAAGCAAAGGCGAAGGATGGATCGCTTGTAATCCTTTAATTTACGGTTTTGATTCTTCAGGTGGCGCACATTGTATCAATTCAACTGTGAAGTCTGGACCAGACAATTTTAACTATGCAACTCACGGTTCCGGTCCATGTGAAAGAAAATCTCCGTTAAATTCTGCTGAAGATAAAATGACTTTTATTAAAAACATTTTAGCTCGAGAAAAAATTCCAGGTGCAGATACTTTGTCAATCGGTCCAGATCCAAAATGTAAGGCTAAATCTGATGGCAGTTGTCCAAATGTCGTGATTACTAAAAATCCCGATTTATTTAAAAAAATTATGGGTGAATTAAGTGGTCCAATTGCGACGTACATCGATTCCGCGAAAAAAATCTGTGAAGAAAATACGTCAACTAAAAAATGGAACTATAAAGCCCCAAATCCTCCACACGGAAAGAGCTCTAAACCAGATCCAGCTTACCAAGATGAAGCGTGTGATGCGTTATTAAAACGCGCCATCGCTGTTCAAAACTTGCTAACAACAGAAGAAACACCGACGCCTCCAGAAACGGTTATTGCGTCTCCGTGTGATGGCTGGACTCCCCCTCAACATGTGGAGGAAGCTCCAGATAAAAAATCGTGCGTGTGCAAAGATAAACCGAAATGTCGCCTAGATGTTCCAAATAAACAGTGCGTAGTTGTTGATGGCAGCAAACCAGAATACGAAGGCGGCGGAGAGCCGGTTGCTGATATCCCGTCTGCTCCTGTTAAAGATGCTGCGGATTGCGGAAGTTACTTTACACGCATGAATCCAATGGTGAGCGAATGTTCATCAACAGCGGGTGACTGGTTTAAAACCTTCCTTGGCGTCGTTGGCGGAATCTGTTTTTCGAATGCGGTATTTGATACTCACATTACCGGCCTTTGTGCAAACAAGCGTAAATCAGCGTCTACACAGCCGCCTTATGTAGATCCAGTGGCACCATGCCCAGCTACCGGTTGTCCGACTACTGATCCTGTTGACCCGACTCCGGTTGACCCAGAGCCACCAAGAACAACAGAAACTGAAACTAACCAAACTAATCCGACATACAACCCTAGTCAGGTACCTCCGAGATAAGTTTGGATATTATCCGCGAACCTCTTAACAAAGAGAACAAAGTTACACCGGCCGATAGATCCGTTAATCAACGGATCTATCACGAGTTAGGCTTTAATAGCGGATCCCGCAAACGCCGGGGACGCAAGCTCATCGAATTTCAAATTTTAAGTGCATTAGTAGACTCATTGTTAATTCTAGCGATGAGTTTTTTCGTTTGTTTTTTATACTTACTCTCGCTCAAGACAGACTTAGTTCAAGTGTTGCCACATAAGTTTTACTTTGCGGAACTTTTTGGTGTTATCTTCCTATGGATCCAGTTCTGCTACCTTGTAGTCTTAAGAACCTTTGGCGGCGCTACGTTCGGGGAAAAAGTATTTGATGTAAGATTAGGGATTTTTCAAGAACGATATTTACTATCGTATCCATTCCGAGTTATATACCGAACGTTTATTATCTATTTATGCGGAATCGTAACCCTTCCGCTTCTTTCTTGGTTTTTCAAAAAAGATTTAGCCGGTGAAATCTCGGGCCTTAAAATAACGTCAAATATTTGAAACTGGCCCCTTAGCCTGCG
>DDVI01000137.1 GCA_002345205.1 Bdellovibrionaceae bacterium UBA2316
GCCCCCTCTCGTCGTGTTTTTGTTGCGCAACCGCCTCCCCCCTGCCCCTTGGGCCTTGCAATTACCCCAATCTTTTATTGAAAATCTGACTCTTTTTGGGATCTATGCAAAATCCCTGCAAATAGGGCCGACAGAGTCGCGGGCCTATTGTGGGTGGCCAATAAAAGTGGTAAAACAGCGACCTATGAAGTCCACTCAACTTGAATTCTCTATCCAGCGGCCAAAAGAAGAGGACCGCAATTTCCATAAAGGTGGACGTAGTTTTTATTTCTTTGATTTTGATGATAACATTGCCTGCTTAACAACACCGTTAATTCTGTTTCATAAGTCTACGGGTGCGGAATTGTCTTTATCTAGTCAAGAGTGGGCATTGGCGCATTCGATGATTGGAAAATCAGGCGCGTATGAAGACTATGAAATTCGTTATGATGATAAAGAAGGAACATTTAAACATTTCCGTGATCAAGAAATTCATGAGTTAGAAAAGCTAGGTAGAAAAAATCAAGTATTTGAAAGTGATGTGGCCCATATTTTGGGTCTATCAGACTTGGAATGGAAAGGGCCGTCGTGGGATTGCTTTTACCATTCGGTGTTTAATCAAAGACCGATCTCTATTATCACAGCTCGCGGTCACGGCCCTGAGACGATTAAGAAAGGGATCGGACTTTTCGTTGATCACGGCTGGTTAAATCAAACTCCAAATTATCTAACAGTGTACCCAGTCTCCAACACGAATGTTCGTATTGAGTTGGGTGATGGTCATCAGAAACTTGGTGTTGCAGAACTTAAACAACGGGCCATCAGAAATAGCGTTTTAAAGGCTTTTCAGGTTTATGGTTACAGTGATCATCATCGTTTTGGTATGAGTGACGACGATCCTAAAAATTTACATCTTATCATTGAAGAAATGACGTCGCTTAAGAAGCAATTTCCAAAAATTTGTTTCTTTGTAATCGAGACATTTAATAATCGATTTGTGAAACATGAAATTATTGAATCCAAGGTACAGTCAGATTACTTAAAAAATAGTTCAGAACAGCTTCCCCTGCTGAAGTAACATAATTTTTCTCATTTTAAACCGAACATCCAGCCTGGGTATACGCACACTAAAAACCCTTACAAAGGGCTGTAAACTAATTTAGACTTAACTGTGGTAGGTAATAACCGATAACTACTAATAAGTCCTAATATAATAAGGGGAACTCCATGAGATTACTTTTGTCGCTAGTAACAGTTTTGACCTTTTCAGACGTGTTATGGGCCCAAAAAAAAGCAGACATTGAAGAAATAAAACGTCCGACGGGCGCGATTGCCTTTGCCAAGAAAGACAATAGTTTAGAGTGTCGTTACTTGACGATGATCGAAGACGGATTTCTGCGTTATCATGTGAAGTACACGAAGCGTGATAAAGAATTAGAAAATCAAGTGATCGATCAACACCTTAAAAAATTAGATCCATCAAAAATATACTTTACACAAGAAGACGCGGATAGAGTAAAAGACATGATGAAGGGACTTTTCGAAAAAACGAAAAAGAATGATTGTGACTTTTTAGTAGAAGCGCAAAATCTTTTAGTAAAACGAATTCAAGAGCGAGCTGAATTTGCGAAGAAATTCTTAGGTAAAGACTATAAGTTTGACGACAAAACTGAGTTCACATTTGATCCTGATCAAAAGAAATATCCTAAAAACGCAGATGAAGCGAATGACTTCTTGAAAAAATATATTCACTTTCAAATCTCAAACTACATGGCGACAGATATGAAAATTGAAGAAGCCAAAGATCGCGTTAAAAAGAATTATGAATTGGCAATCAAGCGTTTAAACGAAACATCAATTGATGATCTGTACTCTGGATACCTAGATAGCTTCGCGCGAGCACTCGATCCACATTCAAGCTTCTTTTCTAAAGATGTGTTAAGCGATTTCCAAATCCAAATGAGTTTATCTTTGGAAGGTATCGGCGCGACATTATCTAGTGAAAATGGTTTCACAGTTGTTGAACAATTAGTTCCAGGTGGTGCCGCTGCTAAGTCGGGTTTAGTTGAGCCGCAAGATAAAATCATCGCTGTTGGCCAAGAAAAAGGCGAGATGGAAAACGTGATTGATATGGATCTTAAAGATGTAGTTAAAAAGATCCGTGGTCCTAAGAACACGAAAGTGCGTTTAACGGTTTTACGTAAAGCGGGTGATGGTAAATCTAGAAAAGATATCACTTTAACTCGAGACAAAGTTAATTTAGAAGACGAAGCCGCTAATATTCACTTCATCGATAAAGAAGTGGGTGGTCAGAAGAAGAAATTGGGTATCATCAATTTACCTTCATTCTATGCAGATTCAAAAAGTGGTGGTCGTAGTGCGGCTACGGACTTGAAAAAATTGTTAAAACAAGCTCGAGATCAAAAAGCGGACGGTATCGTATTAGATTTATCTAATAATGGTGGTGGTAGCCTTGATGACGCTGTCAGAATTGCGGGTCTATTTTTTAAGACGGGTAACGTAGTCAAACAATCAAGCAAAACGGAAGGCCGTGAACAGATTCTAGAAGACGAAGATGCTATGGTTGATTGGTCTGGACCATTAGTTGTATTGACGTCAAGAATCAGCGCTTCGGCATCTGAAATTGTGTCGGGTACACTTCAAGATTATAAACGCGCGGTTATCGTTGGTGGCGACCACACCTTTGGTAAGGGCTCTGTACAAAGCGTATTGCCAATTCCAGGTGATTTAGGTGCGATCAAGGTAACGGTAGGGATGTTCTTTATTCCTGGTGGTAATTCAACTCAACACCGTGGTGTTGATGCGGATGTAGTATTGCCCGGGCCATATTCGACAGACGATATCGGTGAGAAGTCATTAGATTACTCGTTGCCACCTAAAAAGATCGAGTCATTTGTTTCCAAAGAAGCCTACGTAATGGACGGTGCGGAATCTTGGAAAGAAGTTAAGTCAGACTGGATCAAAAATTTAAAAGAAAAGTCATCGGCTCGAGTTGAAAAAAATACCGAGTTTAAGAAAATTGTCGAAGATTTAAAGAAGTCTAAAGATAAAGGCAAAGTGATCAAAGTAGCCGATATCTTGAAAGAGAAAGACAAAAACGAAAAAGAGAAAAAGAAGAAAAAGTTCTCTAAAGATGAAAAAACTAAAGAATACTTAAAACGTCAGGATATCCAAGAAGCGTCTCAAGTATTGTTAGATCTAATTCAGCTACAAACTGATAAATTATTATCTCAGAAGTAAAATAAAGCTAATTGGGAGCGCCCTTCTGAGGCAGCTCCCAATCATCCATCCCATCCGAATCTGAACTCAATCCTGACAGAACAAAATAGCGGTTTTTTAAGCAGTTCCCACATGCCTAGAGTGTGTTTTCTAGTCGACTTCCTTTAGGTTTTAGATTAAAAAATGGGGCATGGGGGGCCTTCTTGAGTTATTCAAAAACGACGTCATCGAAGTCTAATTCTGCCAAGGCAGAAGCAAAGAAAAAAAGCCTAATCAAAATGAGCAGTAAAAAAGCACCAGCCACTGCTAAGTCTGTAAAATCAAGCGCAAGCAGTCAGTCATTAGGACAACTATCAGATAAAACTCTGATTCAGATGTTAGATTTGATGATCAAGTCCCGCGTACTTGAGGAGCGCTTAATTAAAATCTATCGTGCGGGCGAGTCTTATTTTTGGATTGGCGGACCTGGTGAAGAAGCTTGGGGGGTACCGATTGGTTTACTTGCCAATAAAGGCCAAGGCGTAAAGCACGATTTCTTGCACCTTCATTATCGTTGTACGCCGACTTTGATAGCTATGGGTATGCCGATGAAAGATTCCATTCGCTTAATGATGAATCGCGTGACTGATCCCTCTACTGGCGGAAGAAATTTCTCTAATCACTATTGTATTCCCGAAATGAATATTGCGCCGGTGACGTCTCCTATAGGTGTTCAATATGGTATTGCGTTAGGTACGGCACATGCTCAAAAGCGAGCTGGTGCTAAAGCTATTAGCATTGTGACGGGTGGTGATGCTGGAACGGCCGAGGGCGATTTTGCGAGCTGCTTGATCTGGGCATCTCGTAAAGATAATGAGCTTCCAATGCTGATCACTGTGCAAAATAACTACTGGGGTATTTCAACTTCCTACGAAGGCCAGCATGGTGAAACAAATATTGCTGATCGCGCGCGCGGATTTAACATTCGTTCACGTGTAGTAAATGGGAATGATCCTGTGGAATCGTACATCGCTTTAAAAGAAGAGATGGACTATATCCGCAAAACAGGCAAGCCAAGCTTTATTGAAGCTAAGGTATCACGTCTCTATGGTCACTCATCAGCAAGTGGTGCGAACCTAGTGACTAGCGAAGAAGATTGCATTAAGAGCTTCTCGGATAAATTAGTATCGAAAAAAATCATTACAGAAAAAGAAGTTAAAGCGATCTGGTCAGGCTATGAAGAGGAAGCTTTGCGCGCGACAGAAGAAGCGCGTGGTGAAGGTTCCCCGACTTCAGAATCAATTTGGGATCATGTATTTGCAGACAACGAAAATAGCGACTGGAGAAAATTCTAATGGCTAATATGGCTCAAGCGATTCGCCTCGCGCTTAATTACAGTGAAAAGAATTTGCAGCTTAAGGATGTTTTCGGCCAGGACGTTGGCGCTCCTCTTGGCGGTGTGTTTACGGCGACTCAAGGCTTAAAAACATCTTGGAATACTCCGCTTGATGAACGTGGTATTATCAGCATGGCGATGGGTATCGCTATGGCTGGTGATCGTTGCGTAGCAGAGATCCAGTTCTGTGACTATATTTTCAATACAATCGATTTATTAAAAATTGCTGGAAATACCCTTTGGTGTACGAACGGCCAATATAATTTGCCGATGACAGTGATGACTCCGGTAGGAGCGGGTATTCGTGGAAGCGTGTACCATTCGCACTCGTTTGATTCATGGGCTTCGCGTATCCAAGGGTGGAAGGTGGTAATGCCTTCCACACCTTTAGACGCGTACGGGTTGCTATTATCGGCGATCAAAGATCCTAATCCAGTTCTTTTCCTGAAACCAAAAGCGCTTATGCGTGTTCGTGGTGACGAATTGATTCCTGGTGAACCTTCAGATGAAAAAGAATTAAAAATGCGTATCGACGCACCGATTGGTGATCGTTCGAAATGGAAAGCCGACTGGCCACAGACAACTGAATACCTAGTTGAAATCGGTAAAGGTAAAATCACGCGCCAAGGTGAGCAGATCACTGTAGTAAGCTGGGGTCGTCACTTGTTGTTAGCAAATGAAATTGCAGACGAATTAAAAGCGGACGGGGTTTCGGTTGAAGTAATCGATTTAAGATCAATTTACCCATACGATTGGGATATGATTAAGACTTCGGTCGCAAAAACTGGTCGTGTGTTAATTGTAAATGAAGATACTGAAGTAACTAACTTTGGTGAGCATTTAATTTACAGAGTAGTTCAAGAATTATTCTACCAATTGTTGGCTCGTCCACGTTTGATTGCAGGTAAAAATGTTCCAGGTATTGGTCTACATCCAAATCTAGAAGATGCAACGGTTCCACAAAAAGCTGAAATCAAATCAGCGATTTTGGAAATTATCGAGGAAGTCCCTTAATGAAGGGACTTAATAAACAACACAGAAAGACAGATCATCAAGTATTTGACAAGTACGACCTTTACACAAAAGCTGTGCAAAGTACTGAAGCTGATGTCGATTTTATTCATGATACCTACAAAGAATTAAAAGGCCGTGAAGCGCAGGTTCTGCGAGAAGACTTTTGCGGCACGTTCGCTTTATCGACAGAGTGGGTAAAGGCCGCAAAAACTCACAAAGCATTCGGTGTGGATTTAGATCCTGAGCCAATGGAATACGGTCGTTCCCATTACTTTGATAAACTAACACCCGATCAGCAGAAACGTTTGATCCTGACGGAAGGTGACGTTCTTAAGGTAAATTTACCTAAGGCGGATGTTACAGTGGCCGTAAATTTTTCCTATTTTTTATTTAAGAAGCGCGAGCAATTAAAAGCTTATTTTAAAAAAGTGTTAGCGTCGCTTAATGATAGAGGTATTTTCATCGTAGATTGCTTTGGCGGTGGTCAGTGTCAAGACGCTATTGAAGATCGTATCAAACACAAAGGCTTTACTTATTTCTGGGATCAAACTGGTTTTGATCCGGTATCGAGTGAAGCAGTTTTTCACATCCATTTCAAAATTGGAAATGGAGAGAAAATTGAGCGTGTGTTTACCTATGACTGGCGCATGTGGAGTATTCCAGAGCTTCGTGAAATTTTAGAAGAGGTGGGATTCAAAAAAACCCATGTGTACTGGGAAGGTACAAACAAAGACGGTGGTGGAAATGGCGTGTTTACCCGCACCGAAAAAGGCGAATCCTGCTTATCATGGATCGCCTATATTGTGAGTGAAAAGTAATTATTTAGTCGCGGCCGGTTTTTGCTGGCCTTCAACTTTTACAGCTGGGGCTGATGAAGCTGGCGGCGTTTCAGGCGTAGCTTGCGTACCTTTTGTCGACGCCGGATATTTAATTGCATCTTTTGGAACTATAATATCGCCATTTGGTGGGTATCTAACTTTTTTCATATAGATTTCTGGTCCATTCGGTCCTACAATGACTTTATCCTGCTTTTTAATAACGGTTCCCAGAGTTTGAAATGATTCATCCACTATTGGTGCCGGTGGAGTGCCGTCGTCGCGTAATTTTGGGGCTGGTTTTCCACCCGGAGCTGGTTTTACATCCTTGGCAAGAGACGCCGCTGGGACTCTGTACTTGCTTGCGCACCAATTGCCACCGACACGTTGATTTTCTCCGGCCGCATTTTTTCTTTTCGTACTTCCATTGTAGGTCGCGATTTCACACTCTTCATATATAGCGGTACACGCAGCGTAGGTATCAGCCGCGGAAGAGTACTTTGGAGCGTAGTTTTGTTCGATATCATTTAGACAATCGGGTATTTCGCTTTTTGGTCTATACCCAATGTCATCGTTAGATCGGTTAAGGGCCGATGTGCGACGTTTTTTGTAGAATTCTTGCTGTTGTTCAAAAGGCATTTGAAAATAGGAAGGATTGTCTGCGTTTAAAAAGAACTCTTCTTTAGCGTTGTCAAAACTGTATTGGCCAACTTCTTTGGCGGCTTTGTCTCGAACGTCTTCGTCTTTACTTCCAGATAAAACGTACTTGTCTGAAGTCATTCGATCAATAAAGTTTTTGTAATCAGTATTTTTCGATTTTGATTTCACTTTGCCTTGAGTGCAGTAGCCTGAACCTAAAAGTAACTGAATGACATTTTTCTGCATTTGCGCGCGTGCGGTGAGCTCAACTGGTCCTGCTGGTGAAGGTATAACTTGGCCATCTAAGCCGCTGATGCTTCTACGGAAAAGACTTTTTTTGCCAGGTTGATTCGATTGTTGATGTTGCGGATTTTTCTCATCATCAAATAAGTACGTAGCTTCACGAGAAATTAAACCCATCATTCCCAGAAAGTTTTCGTCAGGCGCGGGTCGACCCGCTTTTTTCAGTCCACAAACTATGCATGATAATTGAGTTTTGTTTAGAAAGTCAGATGACGTACATACATCTTTGTTGCCTTCATACTCGCCTGTGTTTGCTTGAGCAATTGCAACAACTAAAGACATTAAAAGGATTTTATAAAAAAGTTTCATCAGAAACCTCACTTCATTTTGTCGGTGTCTAATTTTGAAACTTTATAGACGTGGCTTAAGACAATGGTCTATTTTGATACTAGCGGGTCGAGCTTTTAAGCTCTTCACCAGTGAACAAATATTTTAAGGTAAGGTCCGCTTTTTTGAATTCAGGACTATCGGCGTTGCCTCGTAATATGGTGCATAGAACAGTATCAATGATCGCATTTGAGTTTCTAAGGTCCTGTACAGACGTTAGTACTTGTCCACCTGTTGTGATGACATCTTCGATCACGCATAGTTTTTTGTTGGCGATGTCGATGCCTTCCGCAAACAAGCACGTGCCGTAGCTTTTTGCTTGTTTACGAACGAATACAACCGGAATGCCGGTTTCTAAGCTCAACGCTGTAGCTATCGGAATTCCGCCCATTTCAAGTCCTGCGAGAGCTTGAGTCGTCGGAGGAATAAGAGGGGCTAGAAGTTGAGCCACCGGCTTAAGAAGATGAGGCATAGATTCGAAGCGGTATTTATCAAAGTACTCATTCGAAGTTTGGCCTGAACGCAGTTTAAACGTGCCCGTTAAGTAGCAAATATCGTAGATTTTTTTAGCGAGTTCTTGTTTAGTCATGGATAATTAAATACCAAGTGACGTGCGGGCTGTCTATCACGTGAAATGGCACACCATTGCTAGAGTTAACCCTAAGTTTTGACTTCGGGCTCTAGGCACACGTATGATCGTATTCGGATCTAACTTTCCGTGAGGGTGCAAATGTTTTGGGACTATTATTATCCGCTTTTGTTTTTAGTATTGAGCGCCGCGATTTTGTTTTTTGGTCTGCGCAAAGAAATGCGCAAATTTAAAAGCAATGAGGAACCATCATTGATGGACAGAGTATATTTTGGATTCAATTTTTTATTGGTACTTGTATTTGGAGGGACGTTCTTCGCGGGTAGCATCGTTCGTTTAGTCTATTTAATGACTAAAGCAGCTTAGAGGAAAATGGCCCCATGGTAAGATACCCATGAGAAATGATTATTTAAATCAATTAAAACCAAATGTATCTATAGTTGCAGAGGCTAGTGCTAGTCAGCTAAATCTGAGTGAACTTAAGCCTCTTGATGAAGAAGAAAAAAGGTCGAAAATAGTTAACACGGTTTATAATTAAAAATGGCCAGATGGTCGAGCTTGTCCCTCGTTTAGTTGA
>DDVI01000148.1 GCA_002345205.1 Bdellovibrionaceae bacterium UBA2316
TCATTTCTACCCGCGGATTCAGGTATTTACTGTGACTGTTGGGCGAGCGATGGTTCCACCCAACTGAGCGCGGAGTGCCTGAACCTCAGTGGGTTTATGTGGCTCTATTTCTTCAAGAAATCTTTGGATAATTCTCAGCCTAGTTGGTTCATCAAAGCCCAAGAGGATGTCGTAGTAGTAATCTTTGCGGCTTGTGCTTTTGCCGGTTTGGTTTCGATGCTCAATGTACTGCCCATAATTATAAAAGGCTGCATCGAACTCCCGAATAATGTCGATAAAGCGACCACCCGAAAAGTAGGTCGGCCCTTGTAGATTCATCAGATTAAAGAGTTGATTGAAGATTCTGACCCAGTTCACTTGCTGTCGCCCTTCCAATTAAAAAGGCGAATTTTTCCTTCAAACAACCAGTCAGGGACTTCAACATCCTTTTTGATGCTCGGATGATTTGTAAATATCAGCCGAATTGTTCGCAGCGAAGTGTATGCCTCGTACAAGATTTCATCGTGCATATCTGAAAAACTTCGTCCATGCTCATCCTTTTCGATTTTATGGGCAGGTGCTTGACGAATCTTTCTCACTTTATCGAGTGCCGCAAGTTCGGCCGCAGCCTTTTCCCGATCAGCAGCATCTCGAAACTTAAATCTCGTCTTAATCCAATGATTGAGCATTGCGAGCGTACCGTACTCTTGCACAACATCTACGCCCGTTTTCTTGTGCTTTACGGTCTGATATGTTTCATCAGGGCGCAATACAGCTTCAAAAAATTTCTTGTTGAGGTTCTGAGATAGGGTCTTATCCATTTCTTCAACAGATGTGTGGTACGCCTCCTTCGTATTTCTAAATGGGATTCTAAAATACTTGGGTCTGTCGTTTTTGAAGGACTTAATAAACATATTTGGCAGTCCTGCTGCGCTACACATCTGATTTATAATTTCCATCTCATGCAGGAACGCTTCATAGATGGGGACTTTCTCTGCCCAGTCTCCGATTATGGACGTGGTGTAATAGTCAGGGTCCATAATGCAGGGTTCGGACTCCTCATGTGTCTTCCATCGCTGTTGATGTTCAGGTGTAAGTCTAGAAAGGTAAATCAAAGGGACTGATACAACTCTCTGACCATCAGACTTTCGGAACCCAAGACCAAAATGTTCCAAATAGGTCTGATCTCTGGGCTTCATTTCAAGCGACTCATAATAATCATCACTAAGATGAATTGATCCTGTGAAATCGCTCCAGTCGAAAATATATCGAGGGTCGTTGGCATAATTCTCAAGCACCTCAAGGTCAAAATAGACAGGCTCCAAATTGGGTTCACACGCCCACAGTCGCTTGAGGTATGGGGTTTCAACAAACGAGTTCACATCTATTCGAGTAGCAACCTCAGCCCTTGTTGGATAAGCACACATCTCAGTGAATTTTTCGTTTAGAATTTTCTTCTGTTGGTCTTTGGGGCGATCGGGAAAACGCTTTACATGGGGATTCAGGTCATAAACTAAAACAATCTTGTCATCATCAACCAGCGTCTCAAGTATGATTTTGAGTTCATTCGCAGTTTGAGAATTTCCTTTGCAGGGATTCGCATACTCCAGAAGGACATCGGTAGGCAGCTCTGATAAGGCATCAGCTTTTGGCAAATCCTTAAGGCAACTGTCACAGTACCCCTCACATATCTCAGTAAGGGAAATTCCGTTGAAGTCATTTGAACTGCAAAAAAAGGAGACCACCTTTTCATTGACGGTATCTTTATCAATCACAATGCACCTGAAAAACTTTCGGCAAGGAGCGATTGAAACAAACTATTGAGTTCTTCAGACGAGTTCTCCATTTGCTGTTTTATTAGGAAACAGTTTTCGACCTGTGCTGCATAGGATTTTTGAGCATCAATTCCAGGCAACGGAATTTTGATATTTCTTAGAGTATTCAGACTCAAAAATTTCTGCGCTCCTCCTTGTTGGTTTTGCTCAAGTAGGTGCGATTTCATATGGGGAAGGTTTAGTAATGATTCCAAGTATCGCCCATCTAATACCTGATTCCTAGGTTTAAGGAGCGCGACGTTTTTCATGCTGAACTCTTCGTTAAAATTATTAAAAACTGCATTTCCTACGCCCGCACCGATATTCGTTATCAAAACATCTCCTTTTGCAGGATCACATCTCTCAAAGATTTCCCTATGAACACCATCGGCGACGTATTCTAGGTCAGAGAGATCAAACTTGAATGGTCTGATGTTTTTTCCCGTAATAAACATTTTGCCGGCATCAGTTCGCTCTGGTGTATCGTGTGTGCCGTCCGTTACCTTCGTGCAGACTTTACTTAATTGCTCCAATGGATAACCTAATGAATTGCTCACTGGATCACCAAACATTTCGATAAATAGTGAGCGGAGGTAGTTGTCGAGTTCAGAAAGCCTCTGTTCAGAAAGTTCGATTAGCTTGTAGGATTCAGACAGCCTTAGTGCGATAGCCTTCTGCTGCTCAAGAGGAACTACGGGTATCTCAAAATTTTCGACGATGTCTTTTGATATTTCAGTAAAGGTAGCTCCGCGTCCCAAATTTTTTAGTTGGGGGACGAAATACTTTATGCAGAAGTATAAATACTCAGGGTATATTTCTTTACTAGGAATTAGGCTTTTGAAGCCTTGATTAGTGCAGACTTCTACTTCGTTAATCGCTAAGTGTCCAATTGGTGCGCGGGAACTTAAAAGGACAGATTTTGCGGGTATCATTTGAGTTGAACACGAGTCAAATCCAGCTTTTGTAATAGCACGTTCCGGGTTAGACAGATAAATTGACTTAAGTGATGACAAATCCTTCGGTGTTACCCATGGAATGTCACCGTCCCAGTATTCTGGTTTTACAGTTTTGGGAGTCGCGCCTGAAACAATTTTGCAAATGTCTTTTAACTTCTTTATTGAAACAGTTGATGTCTTCATTGTTGTCCCGATAACTCTTTGATGGACTTTACAATTTGAGATTCAAGTCCAATAAGCCTTTGTAGAATTACCTGGGATGGTTCAAATTTGGATTCGCTAATCTTTGTGGGTTTATACTTCTGAATCGACAGATCGTATTCATTCTCAACGATCTTTTTCTTATCAACCCAAAACCATTTTTCACCTTTGTCAGCAGTCTTGAGTGTCGATCGCTTATTCCACTTTTCAACAATCTCAGGGATGTCGTTGTCTTTAATCTTATCACGCTTGTCGTCAAGGCTAAAGCCATCGGCCTGCATATCGTAAAACCAAACTTTGTCGGTTTCTCCGCCCTTGGTGAATACCAAAATTGCAGTTGATACTCCTGCATAGGGCTTAAATACTCCACCGGGCATTGAAATCACGCCCTCAAGCTGGCACTCATCAACGATCTTTTTGCGAACATCAACATGGGCGTTGCTTGAGCCAAATAAAACACCATCAGGCACAATCACGGCGCAGCGACCGCCGTTGACGAGTAAGCGTTCCATTTGCAGCACAAAGAGCAGCTCTGTTTTTGTGGACTTCACAGCTCTGGTTAGCGACTCATGTACGTCGCCCTTGTCAATGCTACCCTTAAACGGCGGATTAGCGAGAATCACATCGTATTTATTTTCTTCCTGAAATCTTTTAGAGAGCGTGTCCATGTATTCAATATTTGGATGCTCAATACCATGCAGGACCATGTTCATCGTGCCGATACGAAGCATGGTTGAATCGAAGTCATAGCCAAAAAACGTTTTCGACTTCAAAAATGCCCAGTGTTTTTTATCATTGATACGATCACCAACAAGGCCATGTTCAGTGCCATCTTCTTCGATCTTAATATGATTTGGCGAAGTGTTTGTTCTTAGAATGTGTTGATAGGCACCAATTAAAAAACCACCTGTGCCGCAAGCAGGATCACAAATTGTTTGTCCTAGCTTTGGATTTACCAAAGCGCACATCATTTTGATAATATGGCGAGGTGTACGAAATTGGCCGTTCTTTCCTGATGAAGCCAGTTCAGACAAAAGGTATTCGTAAATATCGCCTTGGGTATCTTGGTTCTGCTCGGTGATTTTTAAGTTGTCTATGATCTCTACGGCTTCAACTAGAAGGCTTGCTTTTGGAATAATGAAAACCGCATCCTTCATTTGATGGGCAAAGCTATTTCCTGATTCTCCATTTAGCTTTTTGATGAATGGAAATACTTTGTCACGAACGTGCTTGAGCATTTCTTCTGCCTCAAGGTGCTTCCACTGTGACCAACGAAGTTTTTCATTAGAAAAAATAGATTCGTATTTCTTCTTAGTCCATTCAGCGTCGGATTTGCGCTTGAGGTCTTCTTCATCAAGACGTTTCATAAATATCAGATAAGAAATCTGCTCAATTGCGGTTAATGGGTTGGCAATACCGCCAGACCAAAACAGATTCCATAGCTTATCGACTTGCGATTTTAATTCTTGCGCTAACATCTAGTCCTCACTTTTTCACCCACTTAGCACTTCGCCCTTTACCAGTGGATTCAATTAAATTTTCTTCTTTCATTTGTCTTAAAACATTGCGAACCATATCGCGGCTAACACCTGGGCAAGCGTCTTCAACGTCAGAGATTGCAAACGGTCCGATTTTTCTCTGCACGGCTTGGCGAATCTGATCTGTTTTTGATCCACGCCCGGCTTTGACGTTACCAACTCGCTCCTCAAACTCACGGTATGCTCTTGTAAGTGCGCCCCAAAAGTAATTGAGCCAAGGATGCACATCATGTTGACCTTGGTGCCAACCTTGCGAACTTTTCTCTAGAGTTTCGTAATAACTTTCTTTGGTTTCTTCAAACACGCGCTCAAGGCTGATGTAGCGTCCAACGCGATAATCAAAGTGATAGAGCAACATCAGAGTCAGAAGTCTTGCTGCGCGTCCGTTGCCATCTGAAAATGGGTGGATGCACAGGAAATCAAGGACTGCGAGTGGTATCACTATCAACGGATCTTGATTGAGTGGCGGCTTAATCGCTTGCTGATAGTTTTTGACTAAATCTTCCATTGCCTGAGGTGTCTGAACCGCAGTCGTTGGAACAAATCTCACTCGCTTGGTGCCATCAGGATGGGTTTCGGTAATTTCGTTATCTGTGGGTTTCCACTTGCCGCCAGGGTTGGGCATAAATCGACAAATGGTTGAGTGAATTTGAAGGATGACATTCGTCGAAAATGGAATGACCTCACTGGCAGGAAATTCTTTTCGTTCCGCCGCTTCATGGATCATAGAAAGGGCATCCCGATAGCCAGCGATCTCTTGTTCTGAGCGATCCTTCGGAGTGGAGTTTTTAAGGACCAGAGCCTCAATTCGCTCTTTGGGTGCTGTGATACCCTCAAGACGGTTAGAGGACTCGCTGGATTCAATAACAGCCACTTGCTTGAGTGATTCAAGGGTCTCTGGTGACTGCTTGTAGAACAAGGCTTGCTTGCCCTGGTACTCGCCCAAGGTCCGCATGGCTGCGGCCTCACCAGTCGAGAAACTTAGATGTCTGAGATACTTCTCTGTAAGAGAGTGCATAATTCCCCTAATTGCTAATAAGGGTAATATACACACTAAATGGGGTAATTACAAGCTATTATTACCCCATTTATCGGGGTAATTGCCCTATTTCTTCGATTAGGGCCATAACCGCGTTTAATTGATTTGGAGGAAATATCCCTCTGATCCCTTGGGGATGGATATTGGTAAATGGCGGTCCGATGAGGTCTTCGCGCTCGATCACTCCGCGATCCAAAATGAAGGTCTTAATCAGCATTAAGAACTGAATTTGGTCAGCCTTAAAGTCATTGTGTTCAGCGATAAACTCATCAAATTCTTTCGAGATCACTTCTGTGCGGGTTTGCAGCTTTTTAAGCCCAAGTATGTGGCAAATGAAGTCGATAAATTTGGCCGTATGGTTATCGTAAACACGCTGAAGTAATTCTTCGGTCACATAAGGGTCTTGGGATCTGAGTAATTTCGTGAGCTGCTCAACGTCGTACTCATCGAGTTCTTCACCAGCTTTAAGTTTTTGCAGGACCGCACTCGTCGCTAGCAATGCCTTTACGCGCTCTTCAACCTTGCGCCGATATTCTGCGGTGGTGGCTCTTTCCATTTCTGGCCCGAACTCTACAGTGTCTCGGACAATGATTTGATCTGCGATGTCGAGTTTTTCTATATCTTGAGGCACACGAGTTCGATCTTTCATCAAGCCACGAAGTTCAAGTCTTGCAGCCTCTAAAGATTCAAAGTTGGCACCCTTCCAAAACTTTGGAGTTTTAATTTTAACAATCGTAGCTTCTTTTGCTCGAACTTGATTCAGCGTAAGAGGCAGCTCGTTTACTTTTTCAAGGATTCGTTCCTGAATTTTTTCTGCAACTTGAGAATCGGCAGTCAGTAGGGCCGTTTCAAATTCAATAGTGTCGATGTCAAAGCGAATTGCATCAAAATCCTCAGCAGATCGAACCCGCATTGTTGGCTGAATGTCTTTTCTTAACTTCTGTACAGTTTGAGCGTTGAATCCCGCCCAGAAGGTGGCCTCTTGGGTTTCATTAACTGCAACCATTTTCTCTTTTACGACGACACTATCTTTGGGAAGTGCCGCGATGTCAGACTTTAGTTCTTCGATTGTTTTGTTCAAAACTTCAGTATTGCCATTGAGCAATGCGGCCTCATCTCTTTTTAGTCGAGCATCAAATAACTTCTCAGGAATTGAGACCGTTACACTTGGCTCTTTGCCGTCGGGATTCATACTGAAGTAAGAAAAGTTATTCCAGTGGTCAATAATAAGGAAGTAGGGCTTGTCTTGGCCTGGGCCAAACAGATTTTTGCAAAGTCGCGTTCCACGACCGATCATTTGCCAAAACTTAGCTCTTGAGAAAACGGGCTTAGCAAAAACAAGATTCACAACCTCGGGCACATCAACACCCGTATCGAGCATATCCACAGAGATTGCGACTTTAAGCGGATTCTTCGGATCTTTGAATTGATCGAGAAGTCCACCTTCTGTCGCAGCTCTCGGGTCATGAGAGTCAATTACGCGAGCCAGTAGGCCACGATACTCGGGATAAAGTCTATTGAAGGTCTCCTCAAGTCTGAGAGCGTGTTTGTGTGAAATGGCGAAGATAATTGATTTACCAGGAGTCGTGCCTGTTTCATCTTTTATCGACTGCTCCATAAATTCACGCACGATCACTTCGTTGGTGCCTGAATTTGTGACTTTCTTTTCAAGTTCAGTATTTTCAAAGTCGATTTCCTCAAGGTCTTTGCCTTCAGCAACAAGTTGCTTTTGAACAGAGACAGGGAGTTGGCCGGCTCTGATTCCTTCCATTTGAAAGCGTGACTGAATGTTTAAGACTTTGAAGGTGACGAGATGTTTTTCTCGTACAGCCTCTTCATAGCTGTAGTTATAAGTCGGCTCGCCATTGTCAGTTTCAAAAAGCGTAAAAGTATTGCGCTCAATGTAATCTATGGGCGTGGCCGTAAGACCAATTTGATAAGAATCGAAGTGATCGAAAATTTCTTTGTAACGTTTGTAAATGCTGCGGTGAGATTCGTCGGCAATAATCAGATCAAAGAATCCAGGAGAGATGGTTGGATAGATTCCGTGCATCGCAGGATAAGTTGAAAGGTAAACGCGTTTGTCAGGTGGACAGTTGTCACTTGAAACTCTGGTTCGCGGTGCATTTGGCAAGAACTGCTTAAACGCATTATCCGCCTGTTTAAGCAACTCTCTACGGTCAGCCAAGAACAAGACTCTCTTGACCCAGTTCGCTCGCATTAAAACATCTATGAGAGCCATGGCTGTTCGTGTCTTACCGGTGCCTGTCGCCATGACCACAAGTGCCTTTCTGCGGTTCTTCTTTTCAAAAGCCTCACAGACTCGGCGAATGGCTTCGATTTGGTAAGGACGCTCGACAATGCTTCGATCAATCAGTGATGTTGATGGCTCACGGCGTTCATTTTTTTGAAATCGGATCCGCTCAAGATCCTCCCGGGTGAAAAAGCCAAAAACTTTTCGTGGCGGGTAACGCTCATCCCAAAAGAAAATGTCGATACCATTGGTATAGAAAATAAATGGACGCTCACCATTAGCTTGTTCAAAGCCATTGGCGTACTGCTTGGCTTGTTCTCGACCGGCCTCAGCTTCACGAGATGTCTTCTTTGCTTCGACAACTGCCAGCGGCTTACCATCACGGCCAAGCAGGACATAGTCAGAATAGCCAACGCCATCAGTTCTTCCGAATTGATGAAAGACTTCATGCTCTGAAATGACTTGCGTGGGATTATTCACATCCCAACCAGCATCCTTCAGACGCTTATCAATGATTTCTTGGCGCGTTTGTTTTTCAGACATAGTTCTCCATTAACTACATCGGTAAAAACTGGCCTAAGAATAACGGGTTATACGACCTGAATTACCCCATTTATGCTTTCCGACTTTGCATCCAAATTGCCGCCCGGCTTCATTTTCAAGCCTGTTTTCATCAATAAAATCAGCTATTTATGCTCCTTTTTCGACTTATTTATGTGTTGCGTCATATATCTCTTATGAGCTATAACTATCTGAAACCACTAACAAATTGTTGTTTTATGAAAGGAGCCTGAAATGCAAATTCAGCCCAAGGGATCGGTGTCCCTTTTAGCTGGGATTCAACCCAAAATACGAGATGTCGTTTTGAAGGAAACGGCAAATATCCAAGGGTGCTGGAAAAAAACCGTTGAGAACCTGCTCGACATTGGCCACTCGCTCGACAAGATCAAAGAGATGCTGCCGCATCCAATTTTTCTCGCCCACATCAAGGCAAGCCTTGGGCTTGGTGAAATGCAAGCCTCAAGACTTATCGCGCTTTATAGAAAATTTGGCAGCGCAGGATCATCCAAAGTTTTAGAAGCGAAGCCTTCAGTGCTGTACCTGCTCGCCACAGCTAAGGACTTAGATAAGGTCGAAGCACTCGCCGGTGGCGGCAAAGTCTTGGTGTCTGGTAAGCGCAAATCCATAGACCAACTTAAAGTTGAAGATGCGATCAAGCTGCGTGAATCCTCTAAAAAGCCAACGCCAGAACCAAGCGATGCGGATATTGACAAACAAAGAGCTGATTCAGCTTTTGAATCGCTTGGTGATCTCTGTCAAGAAATCGAAGACTGGTCAAAGGATCTAGCTCGCTTTCACCGTAAAGGATTGGCACTTAAAGATCGCAAGCTAATTATCGACACGCTCAAAGAAACCAGAGCGGCCATTAACTCCTGCATTGCTTCGATTGAATGAAGACCTTGGTGATTAGTCAAATCCTGCATGACCAAATTCTGCGATGGGCAGTTTGCTCGCGTAAAGAAATAAATATCGTCTGCTTCGGCTTAAAGGACAGAATCAAAAAAGTCGAACGACTTAGAAATCCCGAACGCTATGGTCGTTACACAGCCTCAATCAATAACCGTGAGTATTGAGATGTCATTCAGAAATATCGCAGTTTGAAGGTCATTGCTTGTGGTCATTCACACATCGGTGGGCCTGCTCGACCTAGCAAAGGCGATATGCCGCCAACCATTACGGCAGGCAAAATTGAACTTATCGTCTGCACAAAAAGCAGGACAATAACCGCTTGGAAAATTCATAAGACTAGAGCGGCAACAATTAAAAAAGGCCGTGTGGCTTTGCTGGTTCTTGAAAACGATAAGTCGCTACAAGATCCTAGATGTAGCTACGAAAAACGCAAAGTCGGAAGTTCTCAAAGAGTGACACGTTTCACCCGAAAGAGAACCCGATGAAACTTAAAATAACTCAAACACTAACGCAAATTTTGGAATCGCGTCGCCTGACGATCAAAGAAATTTCAAAGGCCACTGGCGTTCCGATGTCTAGTATCTCCGGCTGGAAAAAGGATAACCGCAGCCCCAATGCCGAACAAGTGGCAAAGGTAGCGCGGCACCTTGGCGTGACTGTTCACTTCTTGCTATTTGGTGAAGAGGACCACGAGGAGCCACTTCAAAAAATTCTAAAAGAGGATTTCTTCACAGGCACCTTCGAGATCACCGTCAAAAAGGTAAAGCTGAAGGAAGGCAAATGAGACTCCTGGTTTTAGCGGCATTGCTATCTGCTCATTATGCTAATGCAGACATGACAACTGACCTGAAATCAGGTGACTTTAAGGCAGCATACAATTCTTCGTTGAAAGAGTTCCGATCTACAAATCGTGAAGCACAGACCATGATTGATACGTATGAGCGAGTACACAAGAATATAAATTTTCAGAGCAATGAATTGCTATGTAAGCCCGACCAATCGGATGCCTATCACCATGCCTGCTTGGGTTTTACGATGGAACGAGAAATGGTGTCCGGCAAGTTTTGGCAGGACACGGTGGGTCGCATTGCACCTGATCTGTTAAAGATTGATGCTGATGTTAAGGCTCATTACGAAAAACAAATTCAAGAAAAGGCTGCTTCGCTTGCGGCCAAGATTAGGTCAGAAGTTGAAACCAAATTGAGCGAGTGTCAGGCAGGAACAACAATAGAAGAACTTGAAAAAGAAAAGGGCTGTATTCAATCCATCGGCAAAAAGTACGTTGGTGGCATCTTCAGTAATTCGCTATATCAAAAGCACGTTGCTGCTGGTCCTGTGTATGCGACACTCGCGCCACGACTGGATTCAACAGAGTCCAAATTGAAAGACGCAATCGCAAAATGGCAAGCCTCGCCCGAAGGGCAATTGCAGGAAGCCGCATTTCACCTTTGCAACGCACACTCAGGAAAAAAGATAAACGAACAGGCCGTTTCAGATGAACAATCGGTGAGACCCGCGAGATTTCTTTGTTATTCTGTTTTATAATTCCTTTGAACGGGTCCATTTGCTCGCCATAGATACCAAACAAAAATAGCGCTGGCAGGTCGCCCACAATCATTTCTGGATTTATCCTCCAGATCAATATTTATACGACTCACTTCATAGGCATCTATATAGTACTTACTTTCAATCGTTTTTTAGTACCCGTCTGGACTTTTAACCCTGGCTGTAGACAGTTTTGAATCGAGTTCAAACGATATTTTTTTTGCTGGTTTCCCTAGAATCTTCATGTTTTAAACCAAGAGTGTAACCAACATCGTTACTTAATTTATATTGGGACTTTGGATCTTTCTCTTTTCCGAGATTTAATGGATTGGCGACATTGGCCACTTGTTTGGAACTGCCGACCTCGCCTTTTTGATCAAACCCTGTTTCTGTAAACGTTTTCTTCGGTGAGAACACGCTGACGTAATCCTAATCTAAATTCACTAACCGCTGAACTGAATAATCAGTGTTGCACAAAGATTTTCCTCCAAATTATTAACGCTGATTTAACTTACGAATGGCACGCTCCTAAATGGCTTCAATATTTAACCGATAATGCTCTTCATGATCTAGTCGTGTAAATCTTTAGGTCGACCGGGAAAAGACTTCAAAAGCAACTCTTTTTCAATGTTCTTTAACCCTGCAAATTATATGATATCTTTCTAAATGAAAAAGGTTACCTTAGTGAACTGTTTTTTAATCAGAAAAGTGACGACTATCTCAAAAGAATTTTTATTTTTTGGTGTTTTGGCCGCCTGGCTTTGTCCGCCAACAAACGGTTTTTCAAAAAACTTATACTTTCAAGATGTGACTCTGAGCGCCGAAATTGAAAAAGTGAGCACGAACTCGGTTTCATTTTCCGACATAGATGGTGATGGATTGGTCGATTTGGCGATTGAAGGTCGCTTATATAAGAACTTATCAACAAAAGAAGTTATTAAATTTAGCGAAATCACCAGTGATGTTGGCTTGAGTAGCATGCGCGGCCATCCTATCCTTGCCGATTTAAACAATGATCATTTAGTTGATATCGTAACGACGCACGGACAAGTATTCCTTCAAACTAGGAATAGATTTTTTCTGGAAAAAAGTTTGGAATTAGGACTTAAGCACGTCAAAATTCCTGTCGAAATTATGACCGTTTCGATTGGAGATTTCAATAGGGACGGATGGCCAGATATTATCTTCGGCATGGCTGAAAAATATGAAAAAAACCAATTTCATCATTTTGCACCATTATTTTTTAAAAATGTTTCTGGTTCATACTTTGTCAATGTCAGTGATGAGCTTTTTTTGCAAAATACCAAAGCGTATACTCGGGGAATTTCATGGGTAGATTTTGACAACGATTCATCACTTGAAATCTATGCTTCGAACTATCGCCTCAACCGTAATTTTCTTTGGAAAAAATCAAATGGTAAATACAACGAAATCGCTGAACGCTTGAGTATTCAGGGGGAATTTAACCCAGCGAAGTTTGTTGATGATATTACCAATCAGACCTATGGCCCACAATACGGTCACTCTTTAGGCTCAACTTGGGCTGACTATGACAATGACGGTTTTTTTGATCTTTGGGTTTCTAAATTGGCGCATAAGTTCGTCGGCTGATTTCGATAACGATGGTTTAGTTGATACGTATGTTCCCCAGACCTACAATATTGAATATGCTCATTCATTACTTTTCAAAAACAAGGGTAATTTTCGCTTCGAAGACGTAGGAAATGGCATAAGAGTCATCGACAGCTATGCGGGCGCTTTCGCTGATTTAAACAACAATGGACGCCAAGACTTAGTTGTCTCTGGTCGACTAAAATTAAACGCGGAACCGTCCTTAAGAGTTTATAAAAATATTTCTCAAAATTCAAATAACTTTATAAAATTTAAACTTTTGGGAGAACAATCGGGAACCTATCCGGTAGGAGCCCAAATTAGGATCAAACATAAAAATGGGATTTTTGTGAGACAGTTTGAAGGCAACACGGGAACTCTAAATCAACAGAATGATCCAATAATACATTTCGGACTTGGTCGAAATGTAGAAATTCAAAGTGTCCAAGTCGTTTGGCCCTCTGGAATTAAACAGAATCTAAAGAGCCATCAATTTTAAAAAAATTCAGTGAATTTAATTACTGAATTTAACCAATAGGAATTTGCTTATTCGTATCCGAATAAGCAACATTAAACACAAGAGACATTTTTGGTTTGCAAACCAAAAATCAAAATAATTGAAACCTCAAAAAAAACCTTTTCCTAGTAAAAACACTACCTTCCCCGGCCTCCATGGATAACGAGGAGCTCTTTCGTAGATTTATTTTACTTTATCTAATCGCCCCCAAGGACTAAACAAAACGAACTACTTGGCTGCCCTGAACGTCGCCGCTAAGATACGTCCCAGATAAAAACGCTAGGATCATCTATAAAATTTTGCTAACCTGCCTAAACGAAGGGTTGCCTGGCTTATACAACCAAGTGAGTTCCATCTTATGTTTTCTATCGGGAGAAAAATTGTTTCGTAAAGTCGGCTTAAGTATCACGGTCGGAATTTTATCAGGAAGTGCGGCTGCAGTTTTTCTGATTGCACTTGAATGGGCTACTCAGACTCGAAATAACAATACTTTTATCATTTGGGGTCTTCCGCTTGCCGGTCTGGCTATTGGCTTAATATACCACCACTTTGGGCATGAAGCCGGTCGCGGGAATAATTTAATTATTGATGAAATTCACAATCCTAAAAAAATTCTACCGATTCCTATGGCCCCCCTGGTTCTGGGTGGGACATTACTGACTCACCTATTCGGTGGCTCTGCCGGTCGTGAAGGCACGGCCGTACAAATGGGCGCTAGCCTTTCCGATCAAATCGCTCGATTTTTTAAAATCGAAATGAAAGATCGACAAATTCTTTTAATGGCTGGTGCCGGTGCGGGCTTTGGCGCCGCAATTGGAACACCTTTCGCGGGTGCTGTTTTTGGAATGGAAGTTATCCAGATTGGCAAATTCAAATGGTCAGCTTGGGTAGAATGTTTAGTTGCCTCCTTTGTTGGTTACTCTACATCGATACTATTACAAGCACCGCATTCACAGTTCCCAAAGATAGCCATCGATTCGTTTCACGCTCATGTTTTACTATGGGTTGTGATTGCGGGAATTGTATTTGGCCTAGCCGCACGCGTATTTTCATCAGTGACCCACGGAATCGAAAAACTAAACTCACGTTTTATTAAATATCCGCCGCTACGTCCATTTATTGCCGGTCTTATCTTAGTGGTTCTGTATTACATAGAGGGATCCTATCGCTATGTGGGCCTAGGTATCCCGATCATCAACGAAACCTTCCAGCCTCAGGAACATTTAGAAACCACATTAAAAGATCCCGCGTTTAAAACTCTTTTCACGGCTATAACGGTTGGCTCAGGATTCAAAGGCGGCGAATTTGTGCCGCTCGTATTTATCGGTTCAACATTAGGAAGTGCATTGGCTCTGATTCTGCCCGTCTCACTTAAAATATTAGTAGCTGTTGGATTCGCCGCAGTCTTTGCCGGCGCGGCCAACGCACCGATCGCCTGTAGTTTAATGGCTATCGAAATTTTTGGAATGGACATTGCGCCGTATGCCGTAGTCGGCTGTTTCATGAGCTATTTTTTCTCGGGATATAAAGGGATTTACACGTCCCAAATTGTCCATACGAAAAAACATAACCGATTGTTATCCTTGTTCAAAAAATCAAACACGTAGTTTATTTATTTGGTATAAATTCCCCGTCGACGATTTGTCCGGGAACCTCAAAATTATATTTTCGGTCGCATAATAACTACCCAATGATTTAAACGTAGTCGCATCAACAAAGTCTAATTTAGTTCCTTGATAGAACGCATTTTTACTGTCCTTACTAAAACCATCATCAAGAATGACGAATGAATTTGGATCGGCACCATCTAAAGCACTAGTTGCATAGTAAACGTGATTCTTGTCTCGAGTAAAAAATCGCTTCCAATTTTGATTGTCTGGAAGCAACTGAAATGATGCTTTATCAAGGCCATTAGGAAACGCCGCCTGCATTAGATAGACTCGGTCTTTATCTTCCCCAAGTTGCCCGTCACCGATTGTCATTGTTTTAAACGATTTAGCATCGCGCCGATGACTTCACTGTTAGATATTCCATAAACCTTATAAAAGACCTTAGATCCATCTTTGTGATATCCCCTAGCTGACTGGCTATAGAAGTAATACACCATCCCGGCGCCGATAAAAAAACAATAGCAAGAATAGACACGAATGTAATAATATTTTTTTCTCATTCTAAATTTCCTAACCCTTAGGAAATTTTCAAACGACGAATGATCTAATGAAAGCTTATTTCAACCTGAGTGACTACATTTCGAATGACTTGATCTTGATACTGATAACTAAGAGTTGTTCCAGTTCGCACGGTGAAGTTGTGATCCCCATGAGCCGTTACTCCGAGCAAAGCTAGCTTCCCTAGTGGCCTTAATGTTTGACGAATTTCTTCAACACTACAATAGGGATCCTCAGCCGAAATTATCATTCTGAGCTTGATATCGTTACGAGCTAACATCGAAGCGTAGGTTGACCGAAACGGGGCTTCCAGCGAACAATTCGGAGTCAGCAAAATCTGCATCTGGGCTAATTCTAACGATGACTCCAGCGCCTTAGTCGAAAAACTTTTTGATATTAAAACCGTTTTGGCAGGCCGGAATCCTAAATGATACTGGGCTGCTTTTAAAACGTAATTGATATCCCGCGCGGCTCGTTGCAATTCCCGTCCTGGTGTTTGCAATGTATCGGGCGACCAATTAAATCTAACTATCGTGTAACCAGCCGCCTTTAGTTGGCGTGCGAGTTCGCTAAATAACCTTTCATTCATTAAGTATGTCTTCGCCGGTGCAATAACGACGAGCCCTTTGGGTGCGCCGACTGGTTTATCGACGATCGTCTCTAGAGCGCATGCCATCTGAAACGAAACTGCTAAAGCTAATATAAGAAAATATTTTCCAACCATGATTACCTCCAACGTTGTTAACGATTTCGGTGGTTTTAGCCAGAAGTCCGCTTCCTGTCTGTTGTTTATTTTCAAACATTATGTTATCAAAATGACAACATGATGAAATTCGCCATTCCCCCAGAATACTGTTTGATTATAAATGCCTTCAGCCAAGCCGAATCCCTGCGTGGTGCCGCTGCGCTATTGGGCATGGACCCACCCGCCCTGGTACGCAAGGTTCATAAAATCGCCGCAGAATTTGACTATCTTCAAAAAGTCGGCAATCGCTGGATGGTTACTGAAGCTGGTCGCCGTATAGCCCAGTGGACGGATGAAATGATTTTGAGCCAAGCCGAACTCTCGGAAGAAAAATCAGTCTTGCGCATATCTTCATTTTCTTGGCTAGCGGAAGAAATACTGATTCCTGAATTTCATAAATTACAAAAACTATTAAAACCAAATCAGCACTGTACGTTTAAAATGAATGCCTCTAATCAGGAGCAGGAACTTTTACAGAGTCGAACCGACTTGGTTGTCCAAGGTCATGCGCCCAACGATCCATCGATCGCGTATAAACGAATTTCGACACACAACTGGGTGGTCGTTGCCCCGTATAGCTGGAAGAAACGCTTTGTACAGCTCAATTCAAACGAAACGATAGAACGACTTCAGAACAAACCATTTATCCGCCATGCTCATATTAACCCCGAGCTCATCTTGGGATTTCAACCGACCATAAAGTCTTATGTTACTACCGATAGTGTGATTGGATTACGATCAGCCGTTTACCATGGCGAAGGCTGGAGCGCCCTGCCTGCGATGGCGGCGGCTCGCTATCTAAAAGAAGACAAATTGGTTAAGCTGAATATTCCGACCTTTCTTAAAGACGATGTGTCTGTTTGGTGGGTACGCGGCCGCAAAGACCTCACAGAAATCGCTAAATCAACGGCGAAATGGATAGCGCAGTTTAACGTCGACTAGAACTATTTATAGTGACAGTGGTTTCAACAGCTGATTGAATTTTAGATATAGCCTTTGAGGTGATTGTGAAATTACTAGTACTGATATTTCTAACATTCGGGTTTTCAAATAGCGCTTTCTCTAAAGAAATTAAATGCGTAGATACGCAAGAAACATCGCAAATTAGGTCGATCACAAATTTTAGCTCGACGCTGCCCGTTCTGTGGAATGATATTGCTCTGCTAAATACCGACGGCACCGTTCGCAGCCGCAAACGAAACACTTATGTGTCTGCGGGTATTGCCTGCGGTGTATTGGTGGATTTCAAAACGGAGTGCACGACCAAAGAAAAAGAAAACGCTCTTGGCTATCAATTTTCGTTCACCTGCCCACAGAAAAAAATCTCGGGCAGTTTCTATGTCGATGAAACAGGTTTTGGCCAATTCCAATGTTCGACGCCAAATTTACCCCAAACAAACATGATAGCTTACGAATGCCACAGCGAAAAATCAGAATCACTGGGCTTGAATATCAAGGAGCCGTAGCTCCTTGCACGCGTGTTTTCAGGCCGCGCAAAAAGTAGCGCAGAACCTGATCACCGCACTCACGGTAATTGGGATGATCTTTCTTGCGCATGAAAGCGCTTAATTCTGATCGCCCCATTTTCCAGTCGGCAGATTCCAAGATTTGATGAATATCGTCTTCTTTGAGCGTAAAAGCGACGCGCAATTTTTTTAAAATCACGTTATTCGTAATTGGTAATTCGAATGGCATAGCAGGTTTTGATTCGTCCTTACCGCGTTTAAAGTAAATCAAACCATCTAGAAAATGCGCCATCGTTGTGTCATCACAGGGAGCGTATTTAGGATCTTCGTCGTTCAACAAAAATGATTTAATTTCGGCTACCGTTGTCTTGCCACCAGACAATGCAATAATCTCGGTTAGTTTCAGGTCGTTTACGTTCAGAATATATCGCATGCTGCGAAGGACATCATTATTGATCATGTCCGCACCTTATCAGAAATATACGGTATAGCGAAGATAGAAATACGATGACTCAGGATTAACCACGCGAACGCCGACTTCGCCCGAGTTTTCGTCATAAAACGGCATTCGATTCGCATGACCAAAACCAACTTGATGGGACTTAGCAAACATGTATCCTATATCCTGCACGCTTAGAAACATCTCTGTGGATTCATCAGAAACGTATTTAAAGTACTGATAAAAGCGCCCCAACAGGAAAACCGACCAGTTACCCTGATCATAGCCACCTAAAACATTGTAAATCATGTAATAATTATTATTAGAATAGCCACGAATATTATATTCGGCCTTTTGAAAGCCTTTAGATATCGCCACCGACCCCGACAAATTATAGTTAGAGGCCTTCAGATATTCGGTATCTAAAATCAAACCAATCCCCGCACCCAACGTTCCATACTGCTCTTGAATCTCGCGCGCCGATTTTGATAGCGCCAAAGTGGAAACCAAAAAATAACGAACCTTAAAAGCCGGCGCAAAATTCTTTGGAAATGTCGTTACGTTAAATGTCGGATCATCAAAATCACTTTCACTTTTATTGACAAGATTGTAGGCGTAATAAAAGTAGCTCGTAATTTTGAAATGAGTGAAAACATATTCAGAATTGAATTCTAAATCAAAGCTTTCATCCCCTGGATCATTACCTTCGGGCTTTTGAAAATAGCGTCCAAGAGTCAAATCATGAGAGTGCTCAAATGTGGGTGTTTTCTCCCGCTTTTTCGGGGCCGCACTGACCAGTCCTGAAAATAGAATTAGGAGTATCAAAAGTCTCAATAACCACCTATCTGTATATATGAAAATCGTAAAACACCCCTTAGCAGATGTCCATAGGGTCTAGAAGCTTTTTGGCGAGCGAAATTCGTTACTTTGATTAAATCTCTACAGTGGAAACCATACAGAGTTTTCCGTATAGTACTCTTTTACAGCGACTTAGGTACGCTAAAGGAGCCAAATGAAAACGTTAATTTATCTTTCGATCTTCATCAGCTTTATCGCGTCGGCCAACAATGCTTTGCACGCGACCTTCATCACACATGCAAAGCAACCAAACCTGAGCGCAGTCAAAATCAACTGGTCAAATCCAGCAAACAAAAAAGCCTCAATGTACAGGTCCACGTTTGAAGCTGAATTAGCCATGGCTAAAAACGGTCAAAAACATCTCCTAGGCCAACGCTATGTCATGATCAACCCGGGCTGTGGATCTGAATGCCAAGTCATCGGATACTTTGATGTGATAACGGGAAATGCGTATATTTCTGAAGTCTCAAGCCTATATGAAATCGCTTACCGAGCGAACAGCACACTCCTTGTTGTGAATCCCCCAGAATCCATCGAAGCCGTCTTCGGAAACGAAGGACATCCTTCTTATGTGAAGACAGAGTATTATCAAATCAAGACTGATGGAACGATGGTACCGGTACAATAAATAAATCGGTCTTCCGTTTGGAAGCGGCTCTTTTAAAGACATGAAAAAACGAGTTCCGCAGCCGGCGCGAAGCGCACGGAGAGGACTGTCCGAGCTTTTTTTATGTCTTTAAAAGAGCCGCTCCCAAACGGAAGTCCCTCTCGCACAAGGAACTTAAAGCAAAAGAAGACGGACAAACAAATCCAAAAAACCGGGGGATTTCCCCAAGTCTACGGAGGGCAAAAAAAAAGCGGTGATTTCTCACCGCTTTTCATCGTCTTCATTATTGAAGCTTGATGTCTAATAAAATAGGAAAATGATCACTATATCCCGATTGTGCCGGCACATCCGTAAAGTGGTTATAACGGAATGGAACATCTTTGATCACTTTGCCCGCATACGGGCCCGATTTATACGTGTACGATGTTGTTAACCCCGGGTGCGAAAATATTCTGTAGCTTGACCAATCGATGATCAACGAACTTCGCGTAACCATTGATGGGGATACAAAGAAACGATCTAATAAATTCCAAGCCATCGCCGGTTGTGAACGGTTTCCCGAGAAAAAATATGTCCCCGCTGGAACAAGTGCTAAGTTAATTCCCGATTTAGGAGCGTTCTGTCTGAAAACAGAATCTAAATCATAAACGCCAGCGGCTTGCGAGAAGGCTTGCAGAGGATTTGGAATGTCTTTATCGGTTGTATTGAAATCACCCATTGCGATAACATGGGCACCCGTTTGCATTTTCGCTTTTACGATCGGAGCTAGAGTTTGTGCGGCTACTAAACGTGATTGCACTGGATTGTTTTGTGATGGCCAGTGGTTCACATAGATCGTTAGATCTTGCCACGCTCCGCCTGACATTACTTTAAAGTTAACTTCCAAGATGTCGCGTGTTGGTTTGCCTAATTTAGATGGGTCTAAACGGATCGCATTGGCTTTCACAAATTTTAAAGTGGCCGATTCGTTGTACATCAAAGCTACGTCGATACCGCGTTCATCGGGTCCGTTAGCAGTCACTTGGCCTTTGAAACCTAATGCGGCTGCTAATTGTTTAACTGCGTTTTCATTTTCGACTTCAACCAATCCCATGATTTGTGGGAAACCACCTGGGATCGCGGCGAACACGTTGCGGATTTGAGACAACTTAATCGCTAAGCGCGCATTCGTCCAATCTTCGGATAAGCAACGTTTTTGATCTGGTTCTGTTTTACAATATTTAATTTTCTCTGGATGATTTTTAGGAAGAAATTCATAATCGTTTTTACCTTGGTCATGAACAGTGTCGAAAAGATTTTCAACATTGTAACTCATCACGCGGATGGTTCTTTGCACTTCATTTGCTGGAATTGTTTTTGGTGACAGGTAAGCGGCCAAACTAACAGAGCCCATTCCCATCGCGAACACGATTAACGTTTTAACTACATTAGAGATCATTAGGTCCCCCTCATAAAAATCCGGTTAAGAGTGTTGTAGACAGGTGAAATATAAACGTCAATCGCAATATTTGATCCTGTATTTTCCGCCATAATATGTAGCAATTTACAGGGTTTCTTTAAGATCGTAGCCAGTTAAAGCCAAAGCCTGTTTTTGCCGATAGATAGCTATGCTAAAGGCCATTCGCCACCTAGGCGGGATACTGAGTTTAATGTTGTTTTTACTGTCGTGTTCAACCACGCCAAAAGGTACTTTTTTCCAAGAAGGCCATGCCTCATGGTATGGCAAAAAGTTCCATGGTCGCAGCACAGCCAGCGGCGAGACGTATAATATGTTTGAATTCACTGCCGCCCATAAGACCTTGCCATTTGGAACTCGCGTTCTAGTTCATAGCAAACGCAGCGGGAAAACTGTTGAAGTGCGCATTAATGATCGCGGACCATTTATTTCCGGGCGCGTGATCGACTTGTCCTATGCCGCAGCCAAGGAGCTAGATATCATCACGATCGGCCGAGACGAAGTCGAACTGCGCGTTCGTTAACGTTTAGCCAATTAGTTTCCTAATGCCGTTAAAATTTCTAAATAACGCTGCTGATCTTTGAGTGTCGTTTCTACCGGAGTCAGTGCCTCAATAAATTCGTGCGGGTGTTTTAATGAGCCGCGAACGTACTCATGAGTTTGAATGGCGCGATCTAGGCGAACATCAAATTCAGCTTCAATTTCCGCTAGGCCCATTCCCATTCGCTCTTCGAGTTTTAGTTTTTCTTCAGCAGATAATTTTTTATCAAAAACCCGGCGAAAATAACTGACTGATTCTTTAAAACGATTTCCTGGAATCATTAACAAGTCCATCCCTGAAAGAAAAGCTTTCATATAAACCGGCATCAAATCACCACTGGCCAGATGACCATAATCACCCATCCACATAGCATCACTGACTACAAGTCCATTGAACTGCATTTTGTTTTTCAGTAAGCCCGTTGCCACAGCATAGGATTCCGTCGTTAAATGATTTGGATCATAGCCCATAAATTTCGCATGAGTAGTCATGATACTGAGCTGACCTTCTTGGCCTAAGCGTTTCGATGATTTAATTAAGTCGTCAAACGGTCTTAGATGCAGCCATAATTTCGCCGGATCCATCACATCAGACGTCACCACGCCATCATGAGTATCCCCGCGGGTAAGTCCAATGCCGGGAAAGTGCTTAGTTACAAAAACGATGTCTTCTTGCTCGACAAACTGTTTGTTGATCTCAACCACGCAGCGAGAAACGGTCGCGGCATCTTTAGAAATTCCGCGAATCGATGTCAGAGCTTGGGTGGCTAAATCACTAACGACCGAAAGCGGATAATTTAACCCTACGACTTTTAGTTCTTTGGCGATTAATTTTCCATGAAGCTGACATAATTCAAGACCAAACTTTTTAACCGACTCACCTAACCAGCGTGGATGAGCCAATCGAGTAAAACCTTTTGAGAAACGTTGAACTCCTGGAATGAACGAATGAAATGGAGTTTTGTTATTAGCGCCGCCTTCATAATCCGTAGAGAATAATAAGGGATTAAGACCTAATTTTTTAGCTTGGACTGAATACGCCTGAATGGAGGCCTTGAGTGCTTCGGAGTCAGCACCACCACCATTCCAAAACAAAACCCCACCAGGAGGATTCACTTTGATGGCGTTTAACATAGAACTATTTGCACCGACCGTGAATTGTTCGACCAAGAAGAACTGGCTCAACCATTGGCGTTTTGTATTTTTGGCCGCCCCGAAGTTTTCCTCAGGTGCGATATAGAAATCGTGCTGAGTTTCATTTTCTTGGTCAATGACTACCAACAAAAATGAACCCGTCGACTTCTGGGTAGCAAGCCCACCAACAGTTAAAGAGATCGAAGGTGTCTTAACGAAAATTATCAACAAATTAACAAAATACCTGGAGCGGCAAAAAATCATGATTCGCGACGACAATGATGGCGGCTTCCAAATCCCGATTCCAGATGAAGATAAGATCGGAAGAGCAC